>JAADDG010000057.1 GCA_013154075.1 Campylobacterota bacterium
CTCTACCGGTAGATACTCAACTTGAAATGGTACACTCCATCAAAGGCCTCGAAAACGCCAAGATAGTTAGATTCGGTTATGCGATAGAGTATGATTACGTAGATCCCACGGAGCTAAAACATACTCTTGAGACCAAAAAAATCAAAGGCTTATATCTTGCCGGACAGATAAACGGAACTACGGGATACGAAGAGGCCGCGGCTCAAGGCTTGATGGCGGGAATAAACGCCGTTTTGAGTTTGGATGAGAAAGAGCCTTTGATACTAAGAAGGGATGAAGCCTATATCGGCGTTTTGATAGACGATCTTGTAACAAAAGGTACCAACGAGCCTTATAGAATGTTTACGAGCCGAGCCGAATATAGACTGCTTCTAAGAGAGGACAATGCCGATCTTAGACTTATGCACTACGGCTATAAGCTTGGTTTGATAGATGAACAGACATATTCCAAAATGATAAAAAAAGAAAGAGAGATAGAAAAGGGGATGAAATATCTAAGTGAGACTTTCATTACCCCCTCAAAAGCCAATTTGGAACTTTTAAACTCGATAGAAGAAGAGAAAATTACGGACAAAACCCCTCTAAAAAGCATAGTGGCAAGGAAAAGTTTCACCATCGAAAAACTTGACATTTTAGCTCCCGATCTAAAAGATCTATCAAAAGAAGCAAAAGAGCAGATTCTAATAGAATCGAAATACGCAAGATATATAGAAAAGCAAAAACATCAAATAGATAGAATGAAAGAGATGTTAAGCGTAAAAATACCGAAAGATTTGGATTTTACCAAAATATCGGGACTAAGCAACGAAGTAGTGGAAAAGCTCCAAAAATTCAATCCTCCCACCCTCTTTGCAGCCAGCGAAATAAGCGGAATCACTCCCGCAGCCATCGACATACTTCATATTTATATCAAAATGAGACAAAAGGGCAAAAAGTAGAGTTTCGCTCTACAGCTCTTCGTCTCTTTTAGAGACTATTTTATAGTCGTAATCTTCACCCTTTTTATCGAAATACAAGGCTCTTGTAAATCTCACCTTTTTCAAATCTTCCTTAATTATAGAATGCATTTTTTCTATATCTTTAGATCTTACGAAAAGGTGGGATGAAAAAGCTATAATCTTATATCTCTTACCTCCCGCCGCACACTCGTCTATACCTTTAAATTGCCTCTTTACGGCGGCACTAAAAAGCCTTCTTAATCTTGGAAAAATTCTTTTTTGAAGCTCTTTTTGCATCTTTATATAATCGCCTACGGTTCTATTGTGATCGTCTATAATCTCTTTTTTGTCCCTTACACTCTTTAAAAAAGCTCCCGATTTTTCCAAAAAATCACAAATATGCAAAATACTTATATACCTTAGTTTTGAAGCCCTATAGATCTCTTTTTCATAATTTTTAGTCTTGTTGTGAATATCCAAAACTTTTTTTGCACTTCTGCTAAGCTTTCTACCTATGAAAATTTTATGGAGCTTAGTGATGTTTTCCACAATCGGTTTGGGAGAGTCGCTCCTTTTGGAATGAAAAGGCTCTTTTACGTGAGTAACGAAAGCTATAAAAAAAATAATTGCAAAAATAGCGGCGATTAAAGTATAAAATTTCCATCTATACAGCTCTATTTCCCACCACTTCTTTTTGGGAGGATCCGGCTTTTTAGGCGGATCCGGAATCGCGGCTTTGCTTACCGCGCCGCAACTTGGACAAAATAGAGCCTTTTCACTTATATTACGCCCACACTCCTTGCAAGTCGTCATGCCCATATTTAACCTTATTCATATCTAATTGCATAGAGATAAGCACCTTCTCTTCTCCCCTCTTATCAAAGCGCAAAGAGGCTTTAAACGGAGAGAATCCAAGCTTCATATAAAGAAGCAAGGCTTTGGTATTCTCATTTATAACGGCTATCTTTATTTTATCATTTTTATATAAAGCGAAAGCTTGTCTTATCATAATTTCGACCATTCTTTTGCCGTATCCTCTACCTCTATACTTTTCGGACAAGATCAAATGTCCTATATAAGGAGCATCCTCTCCCTCCAAAAAATATAAATTGGCATAGCCTATTATCTCTTCTCCGTATAAAAAGGTCGTATGGGCTTTTCTTTTTTCGAGTATATCTTTCATTTGGGAAACGGAAAGCGGATAGAGAGCGGAAGGGAACATATAAAAAAGCTCTTTAGGAGTTTTTACGAGAGAACAGATGGCTTCCAGATCCTCCTCTTTCGTATCTCTATAAAGAAACATTATCATCTCCCAATTATTTTTAAAAAAACTGGGAGATTATATAATTATTTTACTTAAATAGCATATAAAGAATATTTATTTAATAAAATTAAATATTTTTAATTATCTATAGCGTCTTCCGCCTCTTGAACTACTTCTTCTCGAAGCCCCCCTCTTGTTAGAGCCGAAACCTCGGCCGCCTCTCTTTTTGTTTCTATTTCTTCTTAGATCTTCATAATATCTATCAAAAAGTCTGTTTATCTCCTCTTTGCTTTTTCCTATTCTATTGGCACCCTTTACCTGCTGCTTGGAAGAGACGAGTTTGGCAAGCTTATAGGCTATCATCATCGGATCTTCACCCTCTTTCAAAAGAGAATTCACAAGCTCTTTTGCATCCTCATCCACACTCTGGCTTTTTATCTCATCCATAAGAGAGCTTTTCTTTTTGGATTTTACGTCTTTGATCGTAGGAACCACTTTCGTCTCTATTTTGCTTCCTATGCTCTTTTGGATTTTGCTAAGAGCGCTAAATTCGTGAGGAGTTACTATCGTAATGGCCATTCCCTCTTTACCGGCTCTTCCCGTTCTGCCTATTCTATGGACATAGCTTTCGCTATCGAAAGGAATATGGTAATTAAATACGTGAGTTACATCATTTACGTCAAGTCCTCTCGCCGCCACGTCAGTAGCTATCAAGATCTCCAAATCTCCTCTTTTAAAACTCTTTATAACCTCTTCTCTTTGCCTTTGCTCCATATCTCCATGCAACCCCTTAGCGCTGTATCCTTGAGAGATAAGAAGCGTAGAGAGTCTATCCACCTCTTTTTTGGTTCTGCAAAAAACGATACTTTTAGACGGATCCTTATAATCTAAAAGCCTAATTAGAGCATCGTCTCTCTCGCCCTCTTCCACCACATAATAGTTTTGTTTGATATTTTCGTTGGTTATCTCTTTTTTGGTGATGGCAATAAATACGGGATCATGCAAAATACTTAAAGCAAGCTCTTTTATCTCTTTTGGCATAGTGGCCGAAAACATCATTGTCTGTCTATTTGTGGGAAGATAGGAAAAAATCTCCTTTATATCATCCAAAAATCCCATATCGAGCATTTCGTCCGCCTCATCCAAAACGACAAGCGAAGGAGCTATGTCTATCTTTCCTGACGATAAGAGATCGAGAAATCTCCCCGGCGTAGCCACTATCACGGAAGCTTTATCAATATGTTTTAACTGTCTGTTATACGAGCTTCCTCCATAAACCGTAGCGGTATTTATTCCAAGATATTTGCCGAATCTATAAATCTCATCGCTAACCTGCATAGCAAGCTCTCTTGTAGGGACTATCACTACGGCTTGCACTCCGTCTTTGGTATCCATCATCTCAAGCATAGGAAGCCCGAAAGCCACCGTTTTCCCCGTTCCCGTATGAGCTTGAGCCACAACGTCTCTGCCTTCCAACACTACCGGAATAGCTTCTTTTTGTATGGGGCTTGGTTCTTTAAAACCGGCCTCCTCTATCGCTCTCATAAGTTGTGGTTTAAAATTAAAATCACTAAATTTCATATCTACCTTTTTTAAAAATTTTTCTTATTGTATCCAAATTTCTCACTTTTGCATAACAAGAAAAGAGATAAAGTTATATATAAATCATTTTATTATAAGATAAAAAAAATCATTTGAAAGGATGGAAGATGAGAGCGGTGATTATGGCCGGGGGATTCGGAACCCGAATTCAGCCTTTGACAAACTCAAGACCCAAACCAATGCTTCCCGTCATGAACAAACCCATGATGGAACATACGATGAAAACTCTAAGAGATTTGGGAATCAAAGAGTTCATAGTTCTTTTATATTTCAAACCCGAAGTTATCAAAAACTACTTCAAAGACGGAAAAGAGATGGGAATCGATATCAAATATGTAATTCCCGACGAAGATTACGGTACGGCCGGAGCCGTCAAAATGGCGGAAGAGTATTTAAAAAATGACAACTTCATAATAATAAGCGGAGATTTGGTTACCGATTTCGATTTCAAAAAGATATTCGATTACCACCATGAAAAAGCTTCAAGACTTACAATCACCCTGACATCCGTAGAAAACCCTTTGGAATTTGGCGTAGTAATAACCGACGA
The DNA here is from genome assembly GCA_013154075.1 of Campylobacterota bacterium. Classification (GTDB taxonomy): domain Bacteria; phylum Campylobacterota; class Campylobacteria; order Campylobacterales; family JAADDG01; genus JAADDG01. Next base: position 4,355 of record JAADDG010000057.1, read on the forward strand.
AGACGGAAAAATAGAAAAATTCTTGGAAAAACCGAGTTGGGGAGAGGTGTTTAGCGATACGATAAATACCGGTATCTACATAATAGAACCGGAAATTTTGGACTATATTCCCCAAAAAGATAATTTCGACTTCGCTAAAGATCTCTTTCCCAAATTGATGGAAGAGGGAATCGACATAATGGGCTACAACGCCAAAGGGTATTGGAGAGATGTGGGAAATCCGGACAGTTATAGAGAAGTGCATGACGATATTTTCAACGAAAGAGTCAATTTCAAACTCGACTACTTACAAAAAAAAGAGTTTCCAAACGGAACTCTCTATTATGAGGGAGAGCATGAAATAGGAGATATCAAAATAAGCGGAAAAGTAATTTTAGCTAAAAACGTAAAAATAGAAAGCGGCTGCCTATTGGAAAACGTCGTAATCGGAGAAAACAGCGTCATAAAAAAAGACAACAAAATAAGAAACAGCGTAATTTGGGAAAACGTCTTTATAGACAGACACTGCTATTTAGACAACTGCGTAATCTGCAACGACAACATCATAGGCAAAAACGTAAAAGCCAAAGCCGGAATGATTTTAGCGGAAGGATGCAAAATAGGAGAGCTCGTATCGATAGACAAAGATATAGTTATCTGGCCCAACAAAATCATAGATGAAGCGGCCATCTTAAATAACAACGTCATTTGGGGGAGCAGATACAAAAACGCGCTTTTTGAAAACGGAAGCATCATAGGAAGATCGAATATCGAACTCTCATGCGAAGTGGTGGCCAAAATCGCCGAAGCTTTCGGCTCTGAACTTCCTTTGGGATCTACCGTATCGATCTCAAGCGATTATCACAGAAGTTCGAAAATGTTAAAAAGAATATTTGTCGGAGGCCTGCTATCTACGGGAGTGAACGTCATAGATCTAAAAATCATGCCGGCCGCCGTCATGAGATACAATCTCGAAAACAACCCCGAAATAGTGGCGGGAGTTCACTTCAACCAATCGATTCACGATCCCATGAGCACTACAATAACCTTTTTTAACGAAGATGCGTTGAGATTCAATACAAGTTTTACCAAAACGGTGGAAAAAAACTTTTTTAAAGAGAAATTTAGAAAAGTGGATTTTACGAAAATAGGCTCTCTAAATGAGACCGAATACCACGAAGAGTGCCACAACTATCTGCACGCTATAAAAAATACGATAGATCACAAAATAATAAATAAAGATTTTACAATAACAATAGATCTTATGCATGGAAATACGGCCGATCTTTTGCCTCAGCTATTAAACGATTTCCAAATATCGAACATCACTCTAAACGCATATCATGATGAAAAAAAACTATCCGACATAAAAGATACGGTGATAGAAAATGAGAAAAACGTCTCCAAAATAGTCAAAAATTTAGGTATGAATGCCGGATTTTTGATCTATCCAAACGGCCAAAGAATAGTCATGGTAACCGATGAAGGGGAGGTTTTGGAAAAGAGCCGGGCACTTTTGACGGTACTCTCTTTGCTAAATTTGGAAGCGGAGAGAAAAAAGAGAAAATTTTCCGTTTTTCTACCCGTATGGGCCCCGGATAGCATGGATAGCGAATTTACCAACTTGGAGATCAAAAGAGGAAAATATATCAACTTTACAAAAGAGAAACTATCGAAATTCGATCTGATAGCGACGGTAGAGGGAAACTTTGCTTTCAAAGAGTTCTCAGTCCATAGAGACTCAATTTACGCACTTTTAAAAATTATAGAGATGCTAAGCGCCACTAAAAAATCTCTATCCGAAATAGTCAAAAATATAAAACCCTTTTATTACAACTACTCCAAAGTATCCTGCACACATGCATTAAAAGGCAAGATGATGAGAAAATTCTTGCAAGAATCGAGAGGCAAAAAATCCTCGACGATAGACGGAGTAAAAATTTGGGAGAGTGAAACGGATTGGATCTTGATGATTCCAGATCAATACAGCAATCATCTAAAGCTCTATATTCAGGCCAAAGATCAAAAAACAGGAGAAGAGATTTATAATAAATATTTGGATAAAATAACCGAGTGGTCTAAAATAGATTGATAAAGGATATAAATGAAAAAAATTATCGTCGTTTTAATTTCCACCCTTTGGCTATTTAGCGCCGAAAACAGAGATTTGAGCGAAAGCTTGAAAGAAGAGAGCCAAGTGGAGATAGAACCCTCGATCAAATTTCAAGAGAGCTTCAAATCCATGATGAATTATTACGGCGATAAAGAAACTAAATCGACCATAAAGCAGATGCTTGCGAGAAATTTCGGACTTTATCCTTACTATCCGAACTACTTTCTACCGGTAATTTACGATAGCGTAGGCAAATCGGATAGAAAAAGGGCTGAGGCCAAATTTCAAATAAGTTTTATGAAACCTCTTTTATCAAACATTTTCGGATTAAATGAAACCCTATTTTTAGGCTATACGCAAAAGTCCTTCTGGCAGATATACGACAAATCTTCCCCTTTTAGAGAGACAAACTACGAACCTGAGATGTTTATTTTGTTTCCTTTAAAAGGGGATTTTTTATCCATGCAAGCGGTAAGGTTTAGCATAAATCATCAATCAAACGGCCAAAAAGGCGAACTCTCAAGATCTTGGAACAGAATCTACGCGGAGGGAATCTTTCAAGTAAAGGGAGCTATTTTGTATCTGAAAGCTTGGTATAGAATTCCCGAGAGCGAAAAGAGCTCTCCGAGCGACTCATCCGGAGATGATAATCCGGACATAGAGGACTATTTGGGATATGGAGAATTAAGATGCAGCTATCCTATAGGCAAACACCTTATCAATATAACTTTCAGAAATAACCTAAAAAGCGACCACAACAGAGGCTCCATAGAGATAGATTGGTCTTTTCCTATAAAATATTTTAAAAACAGCTTCGGATATCTCCAGTTTTTCAACGGTTACGGAGAAAGCCTAATAGATTACAACAGAAACGTAAACAAAATAGGAATAGGTTTTCTATATAGTAGATAATCTCTCCCTTTCATCCCTTTTTTACACATTTTTATAACAAATCAAAAGTAATTATAAATTTTATGTTTATGTAAGTATTTTTTAAAGGAAACTGCTTTATAATGACGATAGTTATTAAAACATTAAATTTATATTTTAATTATTTTTTAAAAGAGAGGTAACGGGAAATGAACAGGTGCTATAAAAAAATAAAGCTCTTTATCGATTCGAAAGTGGACGAGTCTCAATTCTTTCAAAATATCTTTATACTGACGCTAATACAAAACAATAACAGATTCATAGAAAAAATAGTCAAAAACAATTTCTACAAATATTGCAAGAAGATTCTATCCGAAGCGGAGATAGAGAAAATATACGAGAAAACGAAAGACTCTCTTTTAAAAGAAAACATAATCACCGAAGATCTTACGCTAAAACTTTGCGCAAACGGAGAGAGTTTCGACTCCCTCAACGATTACGAGATTTACGATTTGATAGATTTTTGCGAAGAAAAAATAGACAGCTACCTGCAAACAAAAGCGTTAGTAGCGGCATAAAACCGCTTAACGCTCTATCTTGTACTTTTTTACAAGCTCTTTAAACTCCTCGGAAGATAGAAAGTCGTTTAAGATATCCTCTCTGCTCTCTTCGTTGTTAGAAAGCTTCTCGCTCCAATAAGATATCTCCTCATCCGTAGCCTCTCTTCCCAAAATAGTCAAATAGGCTATCTTTACAAACTCCTCGTTATTTACGTTTTTACTCAAAAACTCATCTGAGAAAAAGAAATCTTTAACGATGGAGGAAGCGCTCTCTTTTTTCGTTTTCAAAAACTCTTTCCAATCGTTTAGCCCTTTGGGATCATACTCTCTTCCCAAAACCAATATATAGAGTCTTTTTATAAAAGCGTCAAGATAATTGTCGGTATTGAAAGGCTCTATGCCGTATTTTTCGCACAGATCCTTAAATTCGTCGGAAAATCCGAACTCGTAAATGATCAAATCTCTCGTGGTGGTTCCGTTTTTAAGTCTATTTAGCCAATACTCCTCTCCCTCTTTGTCGGGATCTCTATTTAGCATAACTTTATAAACTTTTTTCAAAAATTTATCCAAAGAATCGTTTTGAGATTTATATTCGGGACTATTGAAGAAAAATTCGGCCAAATCCAAAGCCGTCATCTCTTTGCTATCGAGCTTGGATTTCCAAAAATCGATCTCATCCTTACTTGCATCTCTATTTAGGATATTTTCATAATATCTTTTTATAAACTCCTCTTCACTATCTCCGTTTTCTACAACTTTTAAAGGTTTGGCGTAATTTGTGGTAACAAGAGCGTAATCTTGAGAAGGAGTTTTCAAAGAAGCGGCTTTTACGAAAAGCTTATACACTCCTTTCGGAGCGTTTTGTATAACTATCTGCTCTACGTTATCCACTTTATTAAACGTAACGGCGGTAGCCTCTTTCTCTACGTCGTTAGGATCCAAAGAGAAAGGATAAAACACTTCACCGTCTCTCTCTATCCACATATCCAAATCATTAACAAGAGTCGGCTTTCTGGTATCGGGTCTATTGGGAATCTCGGCGGGACCTTCGGGATCGACCCAAACGAGAGTGGCTTTCAAAGTAGCGTCGTTTTGCAAATCTATCTCATACTCTCTAACCTCGCCTTTAGCTACGTTTCCGGTTTGAACCAAAGGCTTTTTGGAAACGATAGTCCAAAGAGTATCTACGGCATCTTTAGGATTGATCGTTCCAAAACCAAATATATAATCCGGCCCTTTTCTACCTCTATCCGTAGCGGTATTGACAAAAAGAGCTTTTAAAATATCGTGTCTTATTTTGTCGTTTCCTGTAATTTTCTTGTAAAACTCCAAAATCAAAGCCGCCGAACCTATCGCTCTTGCGGTTGCCGACGTAGTTCCTCCGCTTACTATATACTCGTCATCCGCATGAGCTCCGGTAGATAACAGATAGCTGTTACCGGGCCCCGCTACGGCGAAATCGGGCTTGATTCTACCGTCATTTACGGGACCTCTATTGCTATATGGAGCTATCATATTTCCGTTATCCATAGTAGCGGCAACCGTAAAGACGTTTTTGGAAGTTCTCGGCCCCTTTAACTGCTTATAGTTTCCCTCTCCGTCATGTCCTCTATCGTTTCCGCCAGCCATAAAGACGTTTAGATAAGGATTTTCATAAACCACTTTATCCAAGAATTTGGCCTCTTCGTCATAGACTCCGTCATATTGGGTATCGGTATAAAGATAGGCATGATTTGAGAGAGTGATACCGGCATCCTTGTAAGCTTGCAAAACCGCTCTGGCATAACTGTATTCGGGAGCGTAATAGCTGTATATTTCTACGTTTTCGGCCGCCCCTTTGGCTTTGGGATTGACTCCTTTTGCCGCTATTGTTCCGGTTAGAAAAGTGGCGTGGGGATGATAGGGCTGCTTTTCGTTCTCTTTGCCCATTATATGAATTCTGCTTCTTCCGTTCTTTTGAAACTCTTGATGGGTTACTCTAACTTTCCCCCAATCCACTACGGCGACTTTTACTCCCTCTCCGCTTAAATTGTAAGGCTCTTTCCAAAGCTCATCGATTTTTAGAAGTTTCATCGCCTCATAGTTTGTGGAAGAGTGAAGATTGTCCGGTATTTTATAAGAATCGTAATCATCTTCTCCCAATAAAGAAAATGCCGCAAATAGAGATAAAAAAATCAGCTCTTTTTTCTTTATCATTACTCAATATCCTTTTCTTTTAATAATTTTTATAACTTTCTATTCCTTGGAGTATAATAATAAAATCTGCTTTAATTTATTATAAAATTATTAATTGTTTTCATCAATAGCTAAACATAAAGATTGTATTATAATAAAAGCAGTGAATTTGCAAGTTTTTATATTTTTTGATAATATTTTTCCAAAAAAATAGAAAAGAGCAATTTGAATGAAAGAGAAACTTTCGATCTTTTCCGAAAGCTTTAGAAGAAAAATAGCCTCCGTTTTGCTTGTGATCCTTTTTGCAAGCGCCCTTATTTTGGGAGGAATAAACCTATTTTATATATCTATCTTCGGTAACTTCCACAAAATAGACGATGACGCTTACAGAAGCGGACAGCTATATACAAGAAATTTAATTAATAAATTAAAAGAATACAAGATAAAATCCATAATAAACCTAAGGGGAGAGAATACTTTCAGAAGCCCTTGGTATGAATATGAAAAAGAGGTGGCCAAAAGACTCGGTATAGAGCTTATCAATTTCAAAATAGGCTCAAGAGAGTTTATAGATTTCAATAAATCCCTAAAACTTATAAATATTTTAAAAACTGCTCCGAAACCTATGCTGATTCATTGCCGATCCGGAGCCGATAGAACCTCGTTTGCGGCCGCTTTGTACGAGTTCGCCGTCAAAGATAAAGATATAAAAGAGGCCAAAAAGCAGCTCTCTTTTTACTATGGCCACCTTCCATATTTCGGCAGTAAAACTATAAAGATGGATGAGAGCTTCGATAACTTTGTGAAAAAATATTTAAAGTTGAGTTGTAAAAACAAAAAGTTTCCTACAACTGAAAAAATAGAGAAATAAGTTAATTTTAATTAACTTTATTGTATTATTAAAATATTAACAAAATATAAGTATGTTATCTAAAAAGGAAGATAAGATGAAATATTTGCTATTTTATATAATATTTTCGCTCTTACTCGGTTTAAACTTATATTCCAAAAATTACACGCCGATTCAAAGAATGATAGTAAACAAAAATTTCCAAAACGACGAAAAAGCGAGTTTTATAGGGGCTATGCTTAAACAAAAAAAGAACAAAGACGAAATAAACTTCGTAGATAAACACGGTTATACGGCTTTGGATCTGGCGGTTATTCACAACTCTCCCGAAATAGTGGAAATTCTTTTGGAAAACGGAGCGAATCCCAATATCAAAGATAAAAACGGCTACACCCCCCTTCATAGAGCCATCATCAGATATTCCGATAAAATCGTCTATCTGTTGCTAAAATACAAAGCCGATCCCAATATCAAAGACAAACACGGCTACACTCCCCTTCACAGAGCCGTAATAGAGCAGGCTCCCAAACTCGTAAAACTTCTTTTAGAGCACGGAGCCGATCCCAATATCAAAGATTCTCACGGATTTACTCCTCTTGAGAGAGCTTTTATGTTCGAAGATAAGGATATGGCTTATCAGATAGGAGAGTTGCTTTTGAAATACAAAGCCGATCCGTTTGTTACGGACAAGAGAGGAAGAACGCTCTTTGACAAACTCTCTTCGGCAAAAGGAGAGCATAAAAAACTTCTAAAACTTCTAATCAAATACGCAAACAACTACAAAGAGTGAATCTCTTCACTCTTTAATCGTAAATTTCATCCTCTTTAAGACACCCTTTACTTAAAGCCTTGTCCAAAAGCTCTTTTGTCTCCTTTTCAAGATCTTTAAATTCAAGATGTCTCATATGATGTTTTTTTATCATCTTTTTGTAATAAAGCCATCCCAAAAACATCATAAAAACATAACTTCCGAAAACAAAAGCTTTATAATGCTCATACCAAAAGGTATACAAAACTATCAAATTGTGAAGCACGAAAATCATAAAAACGGTCAAAGAGCCTATCCAAACGACATAAACCATACTATCGGCCTCTTTCTCAAAACCCTCTAAAGCGATGAGTTTATCTATATTTTCGTTTATTTTTTCTTTCAAATTTTTACACTCAAAACTATCTTCTCTTAAAACTTTATGCTTTCTTAGCTGAATATTGCTAATCTCGCTTTGAGTATTAAGCTCCTTGTAATCTTCCAAAAATTTCGGCTCTTTTTTTAACAGCTCCAAAATCTCTTCATAGGTAAGCTCATCTTTTTTCTTTAGATCTTTCATTTCGTTGTAAATGAAAGTAAAAAGACCGTCCTCTTTTATAAGTTTTGCCGCTTTTTTCAAATTTACCATATTTTTAAAACTCCTTGCTCTTATAAAAAAGTCTTTATCTCTTTTATAAAAGCAAGGGCAAAAGCCCTTAGCTTTCTATTCACTCTTTACGGCTGCGGGTGCCGGCGTAGGCTCTTCGGGCACTACGATTTTAGGATCTATCTTTGAGGATTTGAAAATTCCCAAAAGCCCTTTCACTCCCACCGTAGCTATCAAATTATACATAAATAAAACCCAGGCGGCAAGAAGCATCAATCCGCAAATAGCCGCAAGAAACATATATACTCCAAACTCTCCGTCCACATAAAGATGGCGTCTTAGCATACCGTCTATTCCGGCCATTCCCATGAAAGCTCCCATACCGATACCGCCTATTAGATGAAGCCAAAAGTGCAAATTCGCAAGTTTTTGACTATAAAGCTTCACCCCCTTATTCGTCAAAATCGGAAGAAGCGTATAAATAGCGCTATAAAGCGTCATAGTAAGTCCCACCAAAATAGCCACATGCACATGAGGCCCTATAATCCATTGGGTATTGTGAAGAAGTCTGTTTATACCCATATCCGCTTGAATGATACCCGCAGGTACGGCCAGCGCAAATCCCAAAAGTCCTCCGAGCAAAAATTTAAGCTCGTTTGTCATTTTAAGAGGTCTTGCTTTCCATAAAGTCACTAAAGTGATAAAAAAAGCCAAACCTTGAGTGATAAGCTCAAAAGCGGTAATCATCTCACCGCTTGCCAATTTCATAAGCTCGGGCTGAGGCTGATCGGATAGAAGATGGTGGCTCCAAACCGCCCAAGATACCACAAGCTCAAGCAACAAAGCGGCTCTGGCTATATTTTGCATAAAAAGATTTCTACCGGTAATGAGCATAGCCAAAAGATACCAAGTTCCAGCCACATAGATCAAAACCAAACCGTCGGCTATCAAATCGAGTCCCCACCAAAAAACGTTTTTATAAAGCAGGGAATCGACACTGTGCATATCCCAGCCCCAGTTAAAAGCTTCAGCCGCTATATAGCCCAATATCAAAAGTCCGGCTCCCAAAATAACCAAAGCGTCCAAAAAGGTATCTACCGTTCCTCTAAAGATAGCCACTATCGGCAAAGACAAAGGAGGCTCTTTCGAATAGGGCTCTTTTCCTCTCACTTTATTAATCAGATTCAAAAATCCGTCTATTCCGAACGCACTCATCAAAAGAGGCTTAATAGGCTGCTTTTTATGACCTTTCGGTGTATAAAAAACGGTCGCATAAATGTTAAAAATAAACATCAAAGTTCCGATCATTATAAGAGCGACACCCAAAACGAACATAAACCCGCCGATTACCTTAAACTGACTGAAATCGACCGGCAAAGGCCAATAAATCGTATAAAGCGGAGCGTAATGATAAATAAATCCCGCAAGCCAAGATAGCAAGGTTCCAACCGCAATCGTAATCCACGTATAGTTGGCAAGTTTGGTACTAAAAAGCGGCTTTTTCATCAAATACGGCACCAAAAACGTAAAGGCTCCGAACACTATAAGATATGTAGATCCGAAAATCCCCACAATCGGATGCACCGTCATAATGGAGAAAAAGTGACTATCGTCTATCATAGGAATAGGCTTTACCTCGTGAGCCCTCATTATCATACCTTCCAAAGCGGCCAAACCGTAAAACAAAAGACCCACTATAACCGTTCTTAACGTAATTTTTTGGATGGGAGTAAGCCCGTCGGTTTTCAAACCTCCCTCATGTCCGTTTAATAAAAGCTCTTTTACGCTCATTTACTCTCCTTTAAAGCAACTTTCTTATAACAAGGATTGACCCTTATGGCATTTTCCACCTTCATCCAATTTCCTTTAGGTCCGGAATACTCCGTACTCATAATGTCGAAATTTCCGCTTTCGGTAAAAGTCCAAAGAATCTCGTTGTTGTATTTCGGAATAACTTGCATCTGAAATACCATAGAGTTATCTTTCCTAAATACTCCAAAACCGTAAGTAAGATCATCACTCGTAACGTTAAACTTAACTTTTTCGTTACACTCCAAAACTATAGGCTTTACATCCGGCAAAATAAATTTGTGATCCTTTACCTTGATCTCCACCACTTTATCCGGCTTGATCATATGCTTCTTAAGCTCCCAAGCAACCCAAGGAATCTTGTTGTAAGTTAGGATATGAATACCCACTCCCGTCAAAACAAGCAAAGCCAAATAGCTATAAAAAACTTTCGGCGTAATCCACGTCTTAGTCGATGTAGGGGGCTTGGTCACTCTATAGGCAAACCACCCTACAAGAGATATAATAAAAAGTGCATAAATTGTGTACACAAGCTTCAAATTGCCCAGCACTTCATGCGTCGTCGCAATCTCCTGCATAACCTCTCCTTAAAAAAATTTTCAATAGATTTTATGAAAAGGAGAGGATAAAAAATCTGATCTTAATCAAGAAAAAATGGAGCGGTTTAAAATAATAGTAAGAAAATTGATGAAATTTTAGGCAAAATACAAAGAAGATTGAATAGAAGTTAAACAAGTAAAAAATACGCAAAAAAGAGAGCTAAAAACTCCCTTTTTCACTCTTAGGAGATGGCTTTTAAAACGATCTCTTTAGTCTCTTTTTGAATCTCTTTTAAGTGCTCTTTTGAGATAAAACTCTCGGCATAGATTTTATAAATATCCTCCGTTCCCGAAGGTCTCGCGGCAAACCATCCGTTTTTAGCCACGACCTTGACACCTCCTATCGGCTTGCCGTTTCCTTTAGCTTTGGTAAAGATAGCCTCTATCTTCTCTCCTGCTAAAGTATCGGTATCTATATCTTTTTCGGAGAGATTTTTAAGCCTCTTTTTCTGTTCACTTGTAGCCGGAGCGTCTATCCTCTCATAATAAGATACTCCGAACCTCTCCTCAAGCTCTTTATAGATCTCGTACGGATCCTTTCCGATTTTAGCCGTAATTTCGGCCGCCAAGAGATTCATAATGATCCCGTCCTTATCCGTACTCCAAACTTTGCAATCCTTTCTAAGGAAAGAGGCCCCGGCACTCTCCTCTCCTCCGAAAGCTATCTCTTTTTGCATAAAAGGATCCACAAACCATTTAAACCCTACAGGTACCTCCATAACCTCTCTATTTAAACTCTCGGCCACTCTGTCTATCATGGAGCTTGATACCAAAGTTTTGCCCACTCCAAGCTCTTTTGGCCAATCGGATCTGTTTTGAAAAAGATACCAGATAGCCACGCTTAGATAGTGATTCGGATTCATAAGACCGCCGCTTTTGGTTACGATTCCGTGTCTGTCAAAATCGGTATCATTTCCGAAAGCTATGTCAAATTTATCTTTTAAATGTATCAAAGAGGCCATGGCATACGGAGAGGAGCAATCCATCCTGATCTTTCCGTCATGATCCAAAGTCATAAAAGAGAAGGTAAAATCTACATAAGGATTTACGATCTCAAGATTGATACCGTAAATCTCTTTTATTTTCTTATACACCTCTATTCCCGATCCACCCATCGGATCCACACCAATTTTTAGGGAGCTGTTTTTGATAGCGTCTATATCGACTATATCTCTTAAGGCCTCTACATAAGGTGTTACGAAATCGTACTCCTTTACAAAGCCGCTTCTTTTGGCCTCTTCGATAGGCACTCTTTTGACCTCTTTCAAACCGTTTGCCAAAATTTCGTTGGCTCTCTTTTCGATAGCGTTCGTTACATCCGTATCGGCCGGACCGCCGTTTGGAGGATTGTATTTAAAACCGCCGTCGCTTGGAGGATTGTGAGAGGGAGTTATTACGATTCCGTCGCTAACGGAGGAATTTTTATCGTTATGCTCCAAAATAGCGAAAGATATCAAGGGAGTGGGAGTATATCCTCCCTCTTTGGCGATAAAAACTTCCGTCTCGTTCGCCGCACAAACTTCCAAAGCGGTAATTTCGGCCGGAATGGAGAGGGCATGAGTATCTTTGCCTATAAAAAGAGGTCCGTTTATGCCTCTTTGTTTTCTATATTCGCACACCGCTTGAGTGATGGCCAAAATATGATCTTCATTGAAACTTTTTTTATAAGAGCTTCCTCTATGTCCGGAAGTTCCGAAAGCCACTCTTTGGGACTCTTCGTTTGGATTCGGTTTTAGGGAGTAATAAGCGCTAATCAAAGCGGGAATATTTTCCAAAATCTCTTTAGGGGCAGGTTTGCCGGCTTGGGGATGAGGCACGATAAACTCCTTTTCTAAAATATATTTTAATATTTTAGCACTAAAATCGGATTATTTTAATAAACTTTTAGCAAAATCCAAAGCTTTTTCGTTTATCTCCTCACTGCTTATCATCCTCGCAAGCTCTCTTACTCTCTCCTCTTTATCCAAAAGTCTAACTTTGCTCTCACCCCCCTCCTTCTCTACCAAAAAGTGCATATCGGCTTGCGAAGAGAGCTGCGGCTGATGGGAGATAGCAAATATCTGATAATTTTTGGAAAGATCTTTCAGCACTTTAGCTACACTCATCGCCTCTTTACCGCTTAAGTTCGCATCTATCTCATCCAAAATCAAAACACCCTTTTGCATCCGATCTATTTGGGAAGAGGCGGCCAAAAAAGCGAGTCTGACTCTATTAAACTCTCCCGTACTTATCTTTTTTAGATCTACGTTTTGAAGCTCTACGACAACCTCATCCTCCCCAAGCTCGTAAATCTCTCTTTTTTTCAATTTCAAATCGATATTTTCCAGATAAAGGGCTTTCAAAAAGCCGTTGATACTCTCTTTAAGCTCGTTTAAAACCGATCTTCTCTCCTCGCTTATAGCCAAAGCTTCGCTTTTTATCTTTTTAAAAAGCTCCGCTTTCTTCTTCTCAAGACTCTCTTTCTCAAACTCTATCTTCTCATATCTCTCAAGCTCTTGCTCTTTTTTTCTTTTATACTTCAAAGCCTCCTCTATAGATCCGTATCTTCTTTTTAGCTCCGAGAGTTTCTCTATCCTATCCAAAACATACTCTATATCTACCTCGTCAAGCTCGTCAAGCCTATCTCTCTCCTCTTCAAAAATCGCTCTAAGCTCGTTCATCGTCTCGTCAAAAAAGGAGCTATCCTTATCGAGCATCGCCAAAGCCTCGCTTACGTAATGTTCGGATTCGAAAAAGATCTCGGTTTTAGCGATGGCTTCTTCTATTCTCTCCTTTTTGGCCAATTTCTTTTTTATCTCCATCAGCTCTTCATATTCACCCTCTTTGGGATCTATTTGAGAGATTTTTTGAATCTCGAAAGCGGCAAACTCTTTTAGCTCCAGTACTCTCTTCTCTTCCTCTTCTATCTCT
>JAADDG010000082.1 GCA_013154075.1 Campylobacterota bacterium
ATCTCTCTTTATACTATTATAACAAAATTAAGAGGTGCAAAGAAAAAGGATTTTACCAAATGCAAACCGTGGATATTCATTCTCACTTATTAAATAGGGAAGTTAAATTTGATAGGTTTTATGACAGGTTGGCGGTAAAGTTTTTTGCCAAGAGGTTTGGCATGGAGATAGAGGAGATATATAAAGATCCCTATCAAGCTTATATAAAAGCTCTTACAAAAAATATACGAGAATCTAAATATCTTAAAAAAGCCGTGGTTTTCGGAGTGGATGCGAAGAGAGATTCAAAAGGAAAAGTTCTCCACAGAGATAAAACGGTTTGCGCTACGAATGAAGATCTTTTGACTCTCTATGAAAATAACAAAGATATTATAATCCCTTTTTTCTCCATCAATCCAAACCGTCCCGACGCTTTAGATCTGATAGATTATTATTATGAAAAAGGCTTTAGGGGAGCTAAGTTTTTGCAAAACTATTGGAACGTGGATACGAGAGAGGAGAGATATCTGCCGTATTTTGAAAAACTGAAATCAAAAAATCTCCCCTTGATCATCCATGTAGGGAGTGAGAGTTCGGTTAGCTCTCATAAGGAGTGTGAGAGTTTAGAGATGCTTGAAGCTCCTTTAAGGGTGGGGGGTGAAGGTAATAGCGGCGCATATGGGGATAGAGTATGAAATGAGTAAAATATTTAAATCTCTATCCAAAAATCCTAAAAACTTTGGCAAGAACTATTTTAAGCTTTTAGAGATGTTAAAAGAGCACAATAATCTCTATGCCGATATTTCGGCTCTTTTGACTCCGGTGAGAGCTAAGGTTTTAAGAGATTTGAGCCAAAGAGAAGAAATTCATGAAAAGATACTCTTTGGCACCGATTTTCCCGTCCCTTTTTCGGTGATTTTTAATAGTTATGATATACCTTTTAAAAAAAGGTGGCAAATATCAAAGATCAAAAATCCCCACGACAGATATATAAGTGCTATTTTGGAATATTTTGATAAAGATAGCCCCATCTTTACAAATTATAAAAAACTTTTGGCTTAAAGAGGCTATCGGAAATTTTTCTCGAATCTCTCAAGTCCGCCCATTAGCAATATTTTGGCTTTTTGAGAGAAAATCTGACTCTCTATTGCCCCTCTCTTGGCTCTTGCGGCCGCTAAATCGGCAATGGATCTGCTAAGCTCATCGGCGTCCGCAAGCTGATTTTCGAATCTCCCTTTTGTCAGCTTATAATACTCCTCTTTCGCTTTTGTCTCCATTTGAGCGCTTTTTAGTTTGGCTTTCAAAGCCTTTAATTCTACATAAGCGTTTTCTATATCGCTTTTTACTTTGTTTGTATAATCTTTAAAAGCGTAAAGAGTGGAGAGTCTTTTCATTTTTGCCGCTTCTATTTTGTATTTATCCGAAAAACCATTAAAAATATTCATAGAAACCGAAGCTCCCACATAGCTTTTATCGGCATTTGTATAACCGTCTCCGTTTAGTTTCAAAGAATCTCCCTCTCTTTTTAGCGAAGCTATCAGTCCCACTTTGGGATAAAGGGAGCTTTTTGCAAGATCTATATCTTTTTGATCTATTTTCAAAGCGTATTTCAAAGCCTCGATATCCTCTCTCTTTTTTAAAGCCTCTTTTATAATTTTCTCTTTTTTAGGTACCTTTAGATCGTTTTTTGAAAAAGAGATGGAATTTACGGGGGAGTTTAAAATATAAGAGAGCGTATTTAGAAGCTTTTGTTTATTTGCTTTTGTTTCGGTTATTTTGGCTTCTATTTCATATTTTTTCGCTTTTATGTTATATAGATCGGATAGAGGAAGAAGGTTATTTTCATAAAGACCTTTTGCTTTTTTATATGCCAAAGTTATGGCCTTTTTCGCTTCTTTCAAGGCTTGGATAGAAAAATCCAAGCTTGCCGCGGCGCTAAAGATATAGGTTGTTTTTAGATAGAGATTTCTTTTTAGATCTTTTACTTTCAGTTTGGCCTCTTTATCTTTGAATTTGGCTTTATCTATCAAAGAGGATATGGCAAAACCGGAAAAGAGTGGGTATTTTAGAGATATTTCACCTTCGAATCTGTTTTTTTTACCCATCGGAAGTTCGGTTATGGGAAAAAGAGGCAGATGCATATACATCATCGGAGTATCTTTAAGTCTTGCCGCTTTCAAAGAGGCATCCAGTGAGGGGAGATTTTTCCCCTTTTCGCTTTTGTATAGAAAGTTTGCCGATTTTTGTAGATAGGAAGCGCTCTTTAGAGTGAGAGAGTTTTCCGCCTTTTTTATAATCTCTTCGTAGTTTTCTCCAAATAGCAGTATGGGAACTATCAATATCACAATCTTTTTCATCTTCTCTTCTCCCTTTTTATATTCAAAAATAGAGCCGCCACGAAAAGAGAACCGAAAAGTCCCCAATATTCGGCATGCATAAACGTATTGTAAAATCCGTAATCATAGCTTTTAAAAAGCTCGTAATTTCTAAATATCTCTTTTATCAGATTCTCTCCCACTCCCAAAAGCTCTCTTGTTTTTTCCAAAAACCAGCTTACATATTGGGTATTTTGTATCTCTACCACTCTATCGAAATTCATATTTTTAAAAAATTCCATATTGTTTGTAGCCAAAGCGGTTCCGAAACTCCCTCCCACAAATCTCGAATAGTCCATCAAAACTATCGCAAGTTCGCTTTTATTTCCCGGAGCGCTTTGGAGAATCAAAACGGTTATCGGAGCGAAAAACATTCCCATCCCTATACCGAAAGGTATGGTAAGGAGTATGGCTTGGGACATTGGAGTGTAATAGTTTAATTTCGGAAGCAGAAACATTGCGGATACTATATAGATTGCCGCGGCGATCGCTACGGTTTTTTTAGCTCCTATCTTATCGCTCAAAACCCCGGCAATTGGAGAAAATATTCCTATAAAAAGAGCGAACGCAAACACCGCTATTCCTGCGTTTAGAGTGGGTAGCATTTTGATATGCTCATAATATACCGGCAGTAAATAAAAATATTGATACATACTAAATCCGAGCACAAAAAAGTAGATAAGTATGCCGTTTACGAAATCGCTCTTTTTAAATAGAGAAAAGTCTATTAGGGTATGCTTTGAGTTTAACTCCCAAAGTGCGTAAAGAAGATAGCCTATGATGGAAGTAAAAAGCAAAACTCCGATTAAAGTGGAGTTGAACCATCCGTACTCTTGCCCCTTGCTTAGCATGATCAAAAGGGCTACGGTTCCGAGAGATAGGAAAAAGAAACTTATGAAATTGAATTTCATCTTTTCGAAAAATCTCTCTTTAGGAAGATAAGCAAGCCCCGCTATCACCAAAAGGGCGCCTATCGGGACGTTTATGAAAAATACCATCCTCCAGTTGTAATATTCCGTTAAATATCCTCCCACGGTAGGTCCCAAAGCGGGGGCGAAGCTTACTCCAAGAGCGAAGATTCCCATAGCAAGTCCCTGCTTTTGGGGAGGAAAGTATGAAAAAATCATTACATGGCTCGTTACCATAACCAAAGCTTCGGCCACTCCCTGAAAGATTCTCGCTACGATGATGCTCTCAAGAGAGTTTGATATTCCGCATACAAATGAAGCTATACTAAACATAGCCACTCCGAAAAGATATACGGCTTTGGATCCGAATCGCTTTATCAGATATTCGCATATCAAAAGGCCGATGGCCGCTGCGACCATATAGCTTGTGATGATCCACTGCACGCCGTACATATCGGTAGCGAGAGGGCCTGTGAGTTTCGGGACGATTACGTCCACGACGGTCGTATCCAAAATGGCCATAAACGCCCCTACCATTACGATAATGGTATAGATAGTTCTCTCTTTTGTGCTGATTTCCCAAGGTTTTGGGATATCTTTGGGTATATTTGTTTTGGCCATTTTTAGTTTTCCGATCTCTCTATCGCTACGTTTGCTCCCATTCCGACTCTAAGATCCGGAGTTTTATTGAGTATACTTATTCTAACTACGAATCTTTGATCGAGTTTCGTAAACTCTCCGCTTGCTATATCTCTTGGCACGAGACTGAATGTCGCCGCGCTTGCCGGAAGTATCTTTTGAACTTTTCCTTTATATTTTCTATCGGGATAGGCGTCTACGGTGATTTTGACACTGTTTCCTTTCTTTACGCCCTTTAGTTTCTTTTCGCTAAGTAAAACTTCTATATGAATATCATTTCTATTTACTACGCTAAATATGGGGCTTCCTTTTTTGACTATCCTATCTTTGTTGATATATCTTTTTGCTATTTGGCCATCTATCGGCGAATATAGAGTGCAGTAAGATATTTTATTTTCTATTTCCGTTTCGGCCGCTTTTAGGCTTTCTATATTTTTGGATAGAGACTCTATCTCTTTTTGAAGCTCTTTTAATCCCTCTTTTTTGATCTCTATAAGTCTTATTCTCTCATCCATATTTTTAAGCTCGACTCTAAGGCCTTTTAGTTTCTCTCTTTTTGCTTTTACTCCGCTTTCGAAAGCCTCTCTTTTTGTTTGAATATTTTCAAGTTTCTCTTTTTGGATAAGTTTTCTTGAGTAGAGTTTAGACAGTCTTTTTTCGTCTCTTTTTAGCTGAGACAGTTTGATTTCGTCGGCTTGTATTTCGTAAAAGAAGGCTTCTATATCCTTTTTTAGCTTCTCTTTGGAGTTTTTCAAGATATTTAGGTTTGTATCGAGCTCTTTTTTTGTTTTGTCTTTTTTAATCTCTAAAGCCTCTTTCTTTTTTATCAAGGAATCTATTTGATCGGCTATTTTTTGTTTGGCTACTTGGAAATCTATCGGATCTATTTTCGCTAAAATTTCACCCTTTTTTACATAATCTCCCTCTTTTTTCTCTATAAAGGCCACTTTGCCTCCCACTTTGAATCCTAAAGTCAAAAGTGAGTCCGTTTTGACAAACGCGGCTTCGCTTACGGCGTTTTTCGTTCGGTAGCTGATGTAATTAAAAGCGATATAACCGAAAAGTAATATTAAAATTATTAAAATAATAGATCCGATTCTTTTCATCTCCTCCCCTTAAACGGCTATTTTGTGAATTATATTCACTTTTTTATTAATTAATTCTTATTTAAGCAATGCTGTTCTATTATTTGGTAAAAGGTATTTGAAAAGGTATCTTTATGGCTATCAAAAAGAAGGTTAAAGAGTATAAAAGAGAGCTTGTTTTAAAAAGTGCCGGAGAATTTTTGGAAAAAAGCGGATTTGAGAAGGCGAAAATGGCGGATATCGCCTCTTATTGCGGTATTTCCGTGGGAGCTTTGTACAATCTTTTTCCATCGAAAGAGGATCTGTTTTATCAATATGTAAATTATCAAATAGATCTCTTTTACAAAGAGCTTTTGCAAGCTTACGAATATATAAAAGAGCCGAGAGAGAGAATCAAATTTTTTATAAAGCTGAAATTTCAAAAATTTATGCAAAAAAGAGCTCTTTTGAAAGATACGGTGGCGGGAGATCCTCTATTTTTTGCGAAACTAAACGCCAACAAAGGAAATCCCGCAGCTTTGATTTATGAACTCATAGCTAAAGAGTTTGAAAAGATATCTAAAGAAGTTGATCTAAAAATCAAAGATTATGAAAAAATCTCATATCTTTTAAATTCTTTTACATACGGCTATATAGAGTATTGGCTTATAAACGATAAAAATCTTCTTGATTTCGTAGATGAGGCTTATGAGCTTTTTATGGAGGGAGTGGTTTTAAAAAATTAAAAGGCGGTTGATATGCAAATAGTTAAAAAATATTTTTTAGGTTTTTTTCTTCTTTTTTTGGTTGTTTTGGCCTCTTTTTTAATCTACCAAAAACTTCATCCAAAAACTCTTCCTCCAAATCTGATAGAGGGAGTGGGGAGTATTGACGGTGATTTGATCAATATAAACGTAAAATATGCAGGCAGAGTGAAAGATATAAAAATAGATGATGGAGATAGTATCAAAAAGGGTGATATTTTAGCTGTTTTGTCATCCAAGGAGATAGAGGCTAAAAAAAGTGCTTTGAAAGCCGAGATAAAAGCCAAAAACAGAGAGCTTGAAGCCAAAAAGACTCAATTGCTGCTACTAAAAGAGACTCTTCCCAAAAACGTATCTAAAGCTAACGAGAATCTAAAGGCCAAAGAGGCGGCTTTAAAGGAGATTTCAAACGCCATCGATACTTTAAAAAGAGTCGTTTTACAGGATGAGAGAGATTTAAAGAGGATTAAAAATCTATATGAAAAGAGGCTTGTAAACAAACATAAAGTGGAAGAGGCGGAATTGAAGCTCATAAACGATAAAAACCGTCTAAAATCTTTAAACGACAAAAGATATCAGGCAAAAGCCGCTTTGAAAGCCGCAAAAGAGGATCTCTCTCAAGCCAAAGCCACCCTAAAGAGGATAGATGCGCTCAATTTCTCCGTTTTGGCCTTAAAAGATGCGATAGAGGCTTTGAGAGCCAAAGAGGCGGAAATAGAGGCTGTTTTGAGTGAAATGGAGATTAGATCTCCCATAGATGGGTTTATAGTAGAGAAGATAGCAAATATTGGAGAGGTTTTGGCTCCCGGATCGATAGTGGCTACCGCTATAGATCCTCGTACTTTGTATTTGAAAATTTTTGTAGATACTATAAATAACGGGAAAATAAAGATAGGGGATAAAGCTGTTATATTTTTGGATGCATATCCCGATATGCCGATAGAGGCCAAAGTCGTAAGGATCGCCCAAAAAGCGGAGTTCACTCCAAAAGAGGTGGCGGTTAGGGAGGATAGGATTCAAAGAGTCTATGCGATCCATTTAAAGCCTCTAAAGCCAAATCCTTTGCTAAAACTCGGTATTCCGGCCATAGGAGTCGTCTCGATAGACGGCAGAAATCTTCCTAAATCACTCAAGGAGATACCTCTCTTATGAAAATAGACAAAAACGTAGTGATGCTCGGAATTGTCAGTTTCTTTACCGATATGGCTTCCGCTATGATCAATCCCATACTTCCCATTTTCGTAGTGAGTATTTTACATGAAGGGATGGACAAGCTTGGAATAGTGGTTGCGGTAGCTACGTTCGTATCCTACGCTCTTAGGCTGATTTCCGGATATATCTCGGATAGATTTTCCATAGTCAAACCTTTGGTGGTGGCGGGGTATGCGATTTCGGCTTTTAGCAAACCTCTTATAGGTTTCTCTCACGGATATAAAAGCGTAGCTGCTCTTAGAGCTCTTGAGAGGCTCGGAAAGGCTTTGAGATCCGCGCCTAAAGATAGGATGATAGCGTATTATTCAAAAAAGAGTAAAGAGGGCAAGACTTTCGGATTTCACAAAACTTTGGATATTGCGGGGGAGCTTGCCGGAAGTGTTTTGTTGTTTTTGGTTTTGCTCTATTTTGGAAGTAGTGAAGAGGTTGTTAGAAATGTTTTCTACTCCACTCTTATTCCCGGCGTTTTGGCTTTGCTGATAGTTATTTTTTTCGTAAAGGATATAAAAAAGGAGAAAAACAAAAGAGAAAATTTCAAATTGAGCCTAAATGACAAAAAGGTAATAAAGGGGCTTTTGCCCTATTTTTTCTTCATATTTTTTATTTTCAGCGACGCTTTTTTTACGATGCAGGCCAAAGAGGTGGGAATAGAGGTCTCTTTAATTCCGCTTTTGTTCATACTCTCCACTCTCACTCAGACGCTAACGAGTTACTTTTTCGGAGTTTTGACGGATAGAGCGGGAGTGTGGAGGGTGCTTTTGTTCTCTTACATAACGGGTATAATCTCTTTGGTTTTTTTGAGAATGCAAGCTCCCGTTTATACTTGGATAGCCTTTTTGTTCTTGGGACTCTTTACCGTATCTTCTCTAAATGCCAACAGAGCTTATATAGCCAAATACAGCGATAACAAAGCCTCAGTTTACGGGGTCTTTTATGCGATGAGTGCGGTATTTAGCGCTTTGGGAGCCTATATAATAGGATTTATATGGCATGAGAGGGGAATGGCTTTGGCCTTGGATTTCTCTTTGGTAGGCTCGTTTGCGGCTCTTTTGCTCTTTTTTGTGATCGGTTTTAGAGATGGCGGATCTTGAAGTAAGAGACGTTACGGTCAGATACAAAAACGTAACGGCTATAAAAAACGCCTCTTTAGAGGGCAAAGAAGGCGAAATCATAGGCTTTATAGGGGCTGATGGAGCCGGTAAAAGCTCTCTGATTCACGCGATAGCGGGAGTGATATCTTGTGAAGGGGAGATCGTTTATGAAGGATACTCCTATCACACTCCAAAAGAGGCGGAGAGAATAAAGGATAAAATCGGTTTGATGCCCCAAGGAATAGGGCTTGTTTTATACGATCTTCTTACTGTTGGGGAGCATCTGGAGTTTTTTGCGGATATAAGAGAGGTTAAAAGGGATAAGGAGTTTGAAAAATATAGAGATAAACTTCTGCATATGGCCGGGCTTTCTCGTTTCGTGGATAGAAGAGCCGGAAATTTAAGCGGCGGAATGATGCAAAAACTCTCTTTGATATGCACTCTCATTCATAAACCTAAGCTTCTTATTTTGGACGAGCCTACGACGGGAGTCGATCCTCTAAGCAGACTTGAGCTTTGGGAGATTTTGGACGGGATTAGAAAGGAGGAGGGTAGTCTTATTTTGGTAAGTACCGCTTATATGGCGGAAGCGGCGAAGATGGATAAGATCTATCTTTTCGACGAAGGAGAGATCATTGCCGGCGGCACGAATGAAGAGCTTATAGAGATGGCGAGAGATTATACCTATCGGGAGATGGATTGTGAAGGTAAGGATTTTTGTATAAGTTTCAACAAAAGAACATATTCCAAAAAACCTTTAAATGTTCCTCACGCAGAGCCTACGTTGGAATCTCTCTTTTTTATAAACGCTTTATCGAAAAAACGTATAGAAAAGATCACCATACAAGAGAGAGAAAAAAAAGAGCCAATTCCAAAAATCGTTATGGAGGCGAAAGGACTTACCAAGAGATTCGGCTCTTTCGTAGCCGACGATCATATCGATATGCAGCTAAGAAGTGGTGAGATCTTGGGGCTTTTGGGAGCTAACGGGGCGGGAAAGACAACTTTTATCAAGATGCTTTTGGGACTTTATCCGATAGACGAGGGAGAGCTGTATCTTCTTGGCAAAAGAATTAAAAGCGGAGAGGATAGAAGAGAGCTTAAGGAAAAGATCGGTTATGTAAGTCAGCATTTCGCACTCTATAAAGATATGACGGTTAGAGAAAATCTTCTCTATTTTTCGAATATGCACAAAATTCCTCTCTCCAAAGCTTTGAAGAAGATTAACGTATATGCGAAAAATTTGGGGTTTGATAGGTATCTTGATAATTTTCCCTCCGAGCTTCCTTTGGGAATCAATCAAAGGTTTTCGGTAGCCGCGGCTATTTTGCATGAGCCGGTTATTTTGTTTTTGGATGAGCCTACATCGGGAGTCGATACGATAGCCAGAGCTCAGTTTTGGAAGATGCTTCATAAATTGAAAAAAAGCTGGGGGATATCTATCCTGATAACCACTCACTATATGAGCGAAGCGGAATATTGCGATAGAGTGGTCCTTTTGAAAGAGGGAAGAAAGATTGCCGACGATAGTGTTGAGAATCTCTATAAAAGATTTCCCAACGCCAAAGATTTTGAAGAGATCTTTTTGAATTTTTATAGGAACTAAATTATGAAAATAGGGGTGGTAAAAGCATATCTTTTAAAAGAGATCATAGATCTTGTGAGATCTCGAATGATTTTTATGGTCTATATTATGCCCTCTATGATTTTGTTGTTGTTTGGATACGGAATCAAGATGGAAGTAACCCATGCAAGAACTATCATTTTAGATAACGACAACAGTCACTTTTCAAGAATGCTTATAGATAAATTTACCCACTCCAAATATTTTGACGCTAAAGTCTCTCATATGAGCGAAGATGAGGCTTTGCATGAGATAAAGAAGGCGAAAGCGGATATTTTGATCATCGTTCCTCCCTCTTTCGAAAAGAGACTTTTACATTTTCAAAAAAGCGAAATAGGGGTTTTTGTCGATGCCGCTTTTCCTACGAGGGGCTATACGATGGAGAGTTATGCAAAGGGAGTGATTTTGGATACGGTTTTATCCGTAGCTAAAGAGAAAGGAATCGATTATACCAAAAGTCTCATTTTTGTAAATAATAGAAATCTTTTTAATCAGGCCATGAGAGACGAGGATGCGATAGTGCCGGGACTTTTGGGACTTGTTTTGCTTGTGGCTCCCGCTATTTTGGCGGCTTTGTTGATCGTTAAAGAGAAAGAGAAGGGAACGATATTCAATTTCTACTCTTCGGCGGTTAGTAAGATAGAGTTTATAACCGCTAAGCTTTTGCCGGCTTTTTTTCTACATTCCTTAAATATTTTTATTCTACTTTTGATAGCCTTGTATATTTTCAATGTTCCTTTTAGAGGAAGTTTTTATTTGTATTGGTTTTCGAGCGAGATTTATATTTTGATCTCTTTGGGAATAGGAACTTTGGTTTCGGTAATTACCAAAAGACAGATAGTGGCCGTGGTTTTGACGATAATTATTACCATAATTCCGGGATTTTTATATTCGGGGATTTTGATGCCGATCTCTTCCATGAGAGGGGAATCTTACATAGAAGCTCATATATTTCCCGTTATGTATTTCAATCATATTATATACGATACTTTTTTGATAGGAGAAGGGCTCTCTTCTTTTAAAAACGTTTTGTATCTTTGTATTCTTCTTTTTTATGCTTTTGTGCTTTTGGTGCTTGGGACGCTTTTTTTGAAAAAGGAGTTTAAATGAGCCGCACTTTTTGGATAATTTTCAATAAAGAGATATTAAGTTTCCTAAGATCGATCGGACTTGTTGCGGTTGTTTTGTACTCCTTTACTATGGATATCTATATAGCGGGGGAGGGGATTAGAATCAAACCGCAAAACGTTCCCGTGGGATACGTAGATTATAGCGGCGGGGGAATAAGCCGAAAGATACTCTCTCATTTTCACTCTCCCGAGTTTCTAAAACCGAAATTCTTTAAATCTCAAGAGGAGCTTAGCAAAGCTATTTTCGATAGAGAGATCATATTGGGGCTTGTTTTCGATCCCGATTTCGAGAAAAATTATAAAGAGGGCAAAAAGACTCAAGTAAACGTTTTGTTGGATTCTACCGCCGCTACTCAAGCCTTTATGACTCTAACCTATCTTCAAAACATTTTGCTTGATTTCTCATCTATCAATATGCCGATAGAGATAAAATCTCACAAACTTTTCAATCAAAATTCCGACAATAGATATTTTTTGTCGCTTTCGGAGATGCTTTCGGTAATAACTTTGCTTATAGTCATTTTGACGGCCGTGGTGTTTGTGAAAGAGAAAGAGGATGGGACTTGGGATATTATGCTTTTGATGCCGGTAGATCCCAAGCTTATCATTTTGGCCAAATCTCTTTCGCAAGTTTTTATAGTTTTGATGGGAGTTTTGCTTAGTTTGGGATTTGTGGTGCTTGGGACTTTCGATACTCCTTTAAACGGATCTTTTTGGGCTTTTATGCTTCTTACGTTCTTTTACTCCTTTTCAAGTGCGGGAATAGGGCTCTTTATAGCTTCCGTATCAAAAAGCGTAATGCAAGTGGCTCAGCTCTCCATCCTTATAATGATGCCTATTATTTTTCTAAGCGGAGCTTGGACGCCGATTTATGCGATGCATCCCTTTTTGCAGACTCTATCCCTTCTATCTCCTTTGAGATACTACATAGAAGCAACGGAGAGCATTTTTTTTAGGGGAACCGCGTTTATGGATCTTTGGCCCTATTTTTTGGGAGTTTTCGTTTTGGGAGTTTTGCTTTATGCCTACGGATTTAGAAAAATAGGAAGACTTTTTTAAAAACTGTAAGAGATTTTATTATTTGCCGATTTTAGCATAAAATATATAAGGTGCTAAATGAGATCGGCTATTTTGACGCTATTTTTTATAACCTATCTTTTATCTTCCGACAAAACCGAGTATTGTATTCAGATAGCCTCTTTCGAAAAGACTCCTTTAAAAAAGATAAAAAAGCTGAAATTCCCAAAAGAGTGTTTTATAGACGAGGATAACGGTAAATATTTTATTAGATGTGAATGCGGCGATAGAGCTTTTGCAAGATCTAAACTCCCCTTTTACAAAAAGGTTTCAAAAGGGGCTTTTATCGTAAATAGGTTTAAAAAAGTTTCCTATAAAAAGCCTAAGAAGAGCTCCTCTTTGGAAAATAATAAAGATAATGAAAATAAAGAGCCGTCTTTAGAGGAGCTTGTTTATAGAGTTTTTGTCTATACAGGAGATTTGAAGAATGCTTATAGAGTCGTAAAAAGAGAACTTGCGAAAAATCCAAATAGTCTTGTGTGGAGAAAAAGGGACGCCGATTTGCTGCTATGGATGGGTAAAAGCAAAGAGGCTTTAAGAGAGTATGCGAAACTTTATAAAAAAGATAAAAAACTTGAAAAAATTGTCATAAAGCTCTCAAAAGATTTGGGAGATTATGAAGAGGCTTATGAAATTTATAAAAAGAAGGTTTTGCAAAATCCTTATGATCTTAAAAATATAGATATTTTCATAACTTTGGGAGAAAAACTTGGCAAAGTGAAAGAGACGGCTTTGGTTTTGGATAGGATTTATAGAGCTACAAGAGATCCGAAAATACTAAGAAGAAGCGCTCTTTTATATTTTGAGCTTGAAGATTTGAAAGAGGCCGAGAAAAGATTTATGCTGCTTTATAAAGCCGGAGTTTTAAAACCGGATGATGCTATCTCTTTGGCAAAGATTTTGTTTTTAAAAGGGGAGAGAAAGAAAGCTTTGCAGATTTTAAATCGAGCGGCGAGAAGCGCTTCTTTAAAGGATCGTGAGTTTTGGAGCTATTTGAGTGAGTTTTATCGATTGGCGGGGAATGAGAGAGCTTCGATAGAGATTTTGAGAGACCTTTGTATGAAAACTTCTTGCCAAAGGGAGGATTATGACAGACTTATAAGCTACTATTTCGATAAAGATCCTTCACTTAGTGCGAGAATTTCTCTCAAAGCTTTTAGAGAGATAGGGGACGAAGCTTTTTTGTTCTCTTTTGTAAAAGAGAGTTTGAAAGAAAACAAGCCCAAACGTGCATTAAAGATTTTGAACTCTTTAGATCGTAAAACTACTTTGAAAGTGCAAAAAAATCCGCTCTTTTGGCTTTTGAAAGCAAAGATATATGAAAATTTAAATGATAAAAAGAAGGCTTTGAAATTTTATGAAGAGGCGCTAAAGAGAGATCCCTCTTCCGTAGATATTTTGAGCTCTTATGCCTTTTTTCTCATATCTTCAAACAACGCTAAAAAGCTTAGGAATGTTTTGAAAATAATAGAAGCCAAGAGAGAGGATGATCCGAGATTAAACGTAGTGGCCGCGATGATCTATTTTAAACTTGGGAATTTGAAAAAATCTCTTCTTTATTATAAAAAAGCTTTGAGAAACGATCCTGAAAACGAAGATTTGATGATAGATTATGCGAATTTATTGATGGAGGCGAAAAAAGAGCAAAGAGCTAAAAAGATTTTAAGAGAGCTGTTTGAGAAAGAGAGAAGAGCTCTCAAAAATAATGAAAAATTATTTAACAACAAAGAATTTTTAAAAAGATATTTAAGGGTTTCTCTATATTTTACGACAAGCGGGGCTTATAGGACTCTTTTAAGAAGAGCTAAAAAAGTTTTGTCTAAAAAAGAGTATGAGGACTTTGAACTCTCTTTTGCTATCTATAAAAATCGAAACGAATATCTAAACTATATTTCAAATAGGCTAAAAAGTATTCCGACTTGGGCTAAGTTGTATTTTGCTTTGAATAAGAAGGATCTTATCTCTTTAAACGATCTTTTGTATAGAAAATTTTTGGATCTGCCAAGAAAAGGAAGGATAGAGGCTCTTATCGCCACCGACAATATAGGAGAGGCAAGAAGCGAGGCCTTTAGGGCTTTGGAAGAAGGGGGAGGCAGAGATATTTATAAAATAAAATACGATCTTGATAAATTATACGGCAACAGATTTGATACCCAAATAGTTTATGAAGATAGAGCCGATTTAAAAAGCAGATATCTAAAGGTTGCGAATCTTTTACATTTGATAGGAAGATACTATCTCGGTATTTCGGGAAAATATGGCAAAAGGGAGTATTACAGCGTATTTGACGAACATGAAGCTAAAATGTGGCTTAAAGCTTTGATAAAAAGCGGTTATATAAAAGCGGGATTCGGATATAGAGATATGAAAGAGGATTATTTTAAATATTTTGTAGAGCTTTATAAGAAATTGGGATCTTTCGCTATAAAAGGCGGTGCATATAAGAATAAAACGGCAGATGAGAGTATAGATTTTATCTTAAACGGTAAAAAGGATGAATTGAAATTTTCTATCAATAAAGATCTAAATAGAAGAGTCGCTTTGGCTTTGAGTGTTTTATTGAATAAATACTATACTTTAGACGGTGTATATGCCGGCAAAGGAGCTAAAGCGCAAATAGATATAAGAGAGAAAATTAGAGCCGGCTATCCCGATATCTCTTTTAGGCAATATTTAGCGGCCGCGAGATTTGATGATAAAGGTGTGTTGCCTTTGCCTAAAGATTATATGGAAGGCGGAGTGGGAGTAGGAGTGGGCAGGGATTTTGTCTCCATGATATCCGGAGGCTGGAGAGGATATATTGATCTTCTTCTTTCTCAAAATTCTCTTTATGGCTTCTCTTATGCCGCTGAGATAGGGGCGGGAGGAAAGCTCTTTGGAAGAGATAATTTAAATCTCTCTTTAGGATACAACCGATCCGCAGGAGAATTTGACGAAGAACTTTGGCTATTTAAAATCAAACATAGTTATTTGTATTAGTGAAAGAATAGTTTTCTTTTGAAAAGAATATTGATATTGTATTCTATTTGGGATATAATATAAAAAAGCTCATAAAGGATTTATCGTGAGTAAAACACAAACTACCATAAGAGTGGAATCGGAAAGTTATGTTCAAGCAAAAGAGATTTTGGCTCGATTGGGACTTAATTATTCACAAGCCATTAATGTTTTTAATAATATGATTGTTTTAAATAAAGGTTTGCCGTTTGAATTAAAATTGCCAAACGATAAGACTTTGCAGGCATTTAAAGAGTTGGAAAAGAGAGATGGTAAAACTTTCGAAAATGTAGACGAACTTTTTAATGATTTAGATAATTAAATTATGTACAAAATATTTAGAACTACGAGTTTCAAAAAGGATTATAAAAAATTATCAAAAAGTGAAAGAGCTTTATTGAAAGAGGTGATTATAAAACTTGTCAATAAAGAAAATTTGGATCCAAAATATAAAGATCGTAAACTTATCGGAAATTATTTAGGTTGCAGAGAGTGTCATATAAAGCCCGATTTACTTCTTATTTATCGATATAATGATGATATTTTAGAGTTAGCTTTAATTAGAGTAGGTAGTCATTCGGAACTTTTTAAATGAAATGAATCGCTTTTAAAAAGACGGATAACGATTAAGTTATCCGTCAAGTCTATGCGCTCATAGCAAGGGCGTTTTTCATCTCCCATTCATATGCCGTTTTGCAGATTAGATCCAGATCGTTGTATCTCGGATTCCAGCCTAAAACGTTTCTTATTTTGTTTGCGTTTGCTATTACGGCCGACGGATCTCCCGCTCTTCTCTCTTTGATTCGTACTTCAAAATCGTTTCCGCTTACTCTCTTCATCGTATCCACTACCTCTTTTACGCTGTATCCTCTGCCGTATCCGCAGTTGAAAACGTCGCTCTCTCCGCCTTCGTTTAAATATTCCAAAGCTTTAGTATGAGCGTAGCATAAATCTTCTACATGGATGTAATCTCTTATGCAAGTCCCGTCAGGTGTAGGATAGTCGTTCCCGAAAATGTACATTCTATCTCTTTTTCCCGCTGCGGTTTCTGCGCATACTTTGATCAAAACGGTGGAGTCTTTGGTTTTTTGCCCTATTTTTCCGTCAATTGCGGCTCCGGCTACATTAAAATATCTCAAAATCACAAATTTGAAATCTTTATGAGCTTTTGCGGCGTCTTTTAGAATAGTTTCACTCATTAGTTTGCTCATTCCATATGGGTTTAGAGGAGATAGATAATCGTTTTCTTTCACTTTTATCTCCTCTCCTTTTTTTTCTCCGTAAACCGCGGCGGTGGATGAGAATATGAACCTGTTTACTTTGTGTTTTATGCAAGATCTTATCAAATTTGCCGTATTTGCCGTATTATTTAGATAATATTTCAAAGGATCGGTTACGCTTTCGGGCACTACCAAACTTGCCGCGAAATGAATTACCGCATCGAAATTTCCTTCTTTTACGATCTTATCTATTTTGTCAAAATCGCTAAGATCCGCTTGTATAAACTCTCCGTACAAAACGGAATCTCTAAATCCGGTGGAGAGATTGTCCAAAACCGTAATTTCATGATCGCTCTCTTCTCCAAGCTGTTTTACAAGATGACTTCCTATATAACCCGCCCCTCCCGTTATCAAGATTTTCACGCTTACTCCTTTTTTCTCTCTTTTTAAAGGCGAAATTATAGTCAAATATTATTATCCTTTTAATAAATTTATTTACTAATTTGAAAACTTTCTTTTTCCACATTTTTTAATTTATGATATTAAAAACAAAAAAAGCGGAAGGTTTTATTTAACAATAGGTATAATTACTTTACTTTTTTAGAATTAAGTAAATTATTTTTAAAGGATATTGAATGATTAGGCGATTACTCAAAGCTATTTTTATAGTTTCGCTTTTTTTCTCAAGTTATTCGTTTGCCTCTTACGGCGGAATAGAGATAGACGGAGATTTAAGCGATTGGAAGGTGGTGGATAGATTGAATCTACCCGATAATCTTCCTCCGACTCTCGCTAAAGGGGATGCGATTTATGCCAAATATGTCTCTTCTCCCTTTCCTGCTTATGTTTTCGCTATTAAGGCTGAGAGTGAGCAGATAGGAGAAGATACCACCGTTTGGCTAAATACGGACGGAGACTCTTCCACCGGGTATAAAATTTGGGGCAGTTATTGCGGAGCAGAATTTTATGTAAATATTTTTAGCGATAATAAACCTTATCTTTATGACGGTGTAAATTACGGAGAGTTTGTCGGAGGTCCTTTGGAGTATGCTTATAGTGATGACGGAAAGGTTTTGGAGTTCGTGATTCCGGCTTCCATGATAAACGATCCGAGTGATGGGGTGGGTGTATTTGCGGATATAAATAACGATATTTTTATTCCTTCGGACTATTCGATGGGAGAGTTGTCCGTAAAAAATAATGTTTACTATCCTCCAAGAAGCGATTTTAGCAAAAGAGTTGCGATAGTCTATTCGGAGACGACAAGAGAGCATTTTTACGATGTAAATCTCCCCGTTCAAAAGGCTTACAATCAGCTTTTTATGGCTATGCAGTATCAATGTATGATGGCCGGAATTCCTTTCGATATGCTTACGGAAGATGATTTGACCGATATTTCTAATCTTGTAAATTATGATGTTTTGATTTTTCCATACTTCGCTTTCGTGCCTGCCGATAAATTCGATCAGATTTA
>JAADDG010000231.1 GCA_013154075.1 Campylobacterota bacterium
TTAAAAATCTCCAAAGCCTCTACAAACTTATCCTCTTCAAAAAGAGCTTCCGCTCTCTCAAACTCCTTTATGACATCCATCAAACACCTCTTATCTTATTACATGCCCTACGAATTTAGAGAAGTTATCCAAAATCTTTCCTCCTCTTCTATACCCAAGGCCGCACCCTTCATAAGCGAAAAAGACTCCCGCCTGATAGCTTCTACCCTCACTATCTACCGGAAGCTCCACATACTCTTGATAAATCGATTTAAAATTACCGTACTCTCCATCCTTCTTCTCGATGATAGATCCATCCGGTGCGTAAATTACGGTATTTTCTCCCTCTCTTCCGAAAGCCTTCTTCTCTACATAAGCCTTGCCCTCCAAAGGCTCGAAAGAGGTCTCGAGCAAAAGAGGATGATTTGGAAACAGATCCCACAAAATTTTCATAAAAGCTTTGCTTTGAAACATCAAAGTATAGGAGGGATTTAAAATAATAGCTTTTTGATTTTTTATAATCTCCGTTAAAATAAGCGCAAGCTCGCCCTCTTCTATCGCTATATTCTCCCAAGGAATCAACTTAAACCAAAATTCAAAATTCCTATCGTTATAAAATATCCCATCTTCCGAGCTAAACTCCACCTCGTCCACAAAAGCGAACTCCGTCTCAAATCCGGCTTCCGAAGCGATACTTTGAAGAAGTCTTGTGGTGTTTTCATCCTCTATACTTCCTTTGATGGAAGAGAAAAGTATCTTCCACCCCTCATAAAGCTCTTCAAAGTTAGAGACATCCTCGCTTAACGTAACCAATCTTTTAAAATTATCTCTTATCGCTTCATATACACTGTTAAACTGCCTCTCTTCATCCATACCGTTATATTTCAAAAGAGCCCATTGAATGATAGCCGTCTCAAAAAGAGCGGTAGGCGTATCGGCATTGAACTCAAGAAGTTTGATAGGCTTACCGTCAATTCCACCGGCAAAATCGAATCTTCCGTAAATATGCCAATGAACGTCATTCTCCCAACTAAGTTTGATATTCTCCACAAGATTGAAAGGAATATTGATCTCGTGAAAAAGATCGTTTTCTATCACATAATCTCCGGCTTCCACAAACATATCATACAGCTCGTTAGCCGCCTCGTAATAGGCTTCCGCCTCCTCATCGCTCACTACGACAAGCTCATCGGCTACATAAGAGCTGTTATCTTCATCGGTATGCCAGTAAAAACCGATAGATTCCAAATACTCATCGGTCAAAGGCTTGACTTTGATTAATTCAACCATCCATTAGCCTCCGAAAAACGAACCGCTTCTTGTGGAAGAAGTGCTTCTCGATCCGAAAAATCCGCTTCTTGTAGAAGTAGACTTCTTTGTAAAAGAGGATGTTTTGGAGGTTTTGGAAGCGGAAGATTTCTTAAATGAATTTACACTTTTTTGATAAGCGGAAGGAGTTTTGTAAGTGGTCCTTCTTCTTTGCTCATAATTTGGATTGTTAAAAAGCTTGCTTCCTATCCAGCTTCCAAGAATCGCTCCGGCCGCACTCGCCAAAATCGTCTCTCCCAAGCTAAGCCCTCCTCCGTTTGGAGAAGTGAGATTTGAAGTGCCGGCCTCTATCTTTTTGGCCTCTTCCGCTATCATCTGATCAAGCTCTTGTTGAGAAAGGATTCTCTCCGTTCCGTTTAAATCTCTCAAAATCACTCTTGTCTTATCGCTCGGATACTCATCCACTATCTTATACTGCTTCGGAGCTACCTCCTCTATCACCACAAAAGCCCCCTGCTTCTTTGAAGCTTCGGTAAAAGCGTTGCTATCTCCCCCGCCTCTGTTTTCGGAAGAGTGATCGGAACATCCGCTCATTCCCATCACCAAAAAGGCTCCAAGTCCGCCTACTATCGCAAAATCGGAAATCTTTTTTATATATTTCATTTTACTCCCTTAATTTTTTTGATATTTGTTTTAGCTTTTTTCAAAGCATCTTGTGAAGTCTCGGCCAAAGTCAAATAAAGCGCCATTCTTCTGCCTTTATGCGCTTCAGGTTTGCCAAAAATCCTAATAAAACTATCTTTATCGAAAATATCATCCTCTATTTCGAATTTCGGAGCGAAACTTTCAAAGTCGGCTTTATACGCCGCACTCGCTCCGGCACCGTAAAAAGTAAAATCCAAAGGCAGTCCGAGCACGGCTCTTACATGCAAAGCAAACTCGCTTTGACTTTGAGTGATCATCGTAACCATCCCCGTATCGTGAGGTCTCGGACTCACCTCGCTGAAATATACTTCATCTTTTCTTATAAAAAGCTCAACTCCGAAAATTCCTCTTCCTCCCAAACCGTCCGTTATCTTTTTGGCCACCTCTTTGGCTCTCTCCAAAGCCTTCTCATTCATATCCATAGGCTGCCAAGAGAAGATATAATCTCCATCCTTTTGGATATGTCCGATAGGGGGACAAAATACCGTCTCTTTCTCGTTTCTTGCGGTAAGAAGAGTAATTTCGTAATCAAAATCTATAAACTCCTCCACTATAAGCTCGCTCGCATCTCCTCTGGCCTCTTTCGCCATCTCCCAAGATCTCTTTAGATCCTCTTCGCTTTTTGCGATACTTTGACCGTGTCCCGAGGAGCTCATCACCGGCTTGATCACACAAGGAAATCCTATCTCTTTGGCCGCACTTTGAAGCTCCTCAAAACTCTTTACGAATCTATAAGCGCTTGTCTTTAGTCCAAGCTCTTCGGCGGCAAATTTCCTGATATTTTTCCTATTCATGGTTTTGTTCACCGCTTCGGCGTTTGGAATGACGCAAAAGCCCTCTTTTTCGGCTTCAAAAAGCGCTTCTATGCTAATTGCCTCTATTTCGGGAAGTATGTAGTTTGGCTTTTCTCTTCGAATCACCTCCAAAACTTCCTCTTTATTTTTCATATCGATTACATAATATCTATTCGCCACCAAATGGGCCGGAGCGTTTTGATATCTATCTACGGCTATCACTTCTATTCCGAGTCTGTTAGCCTCTATGGCCACCTCTTTGCCAAGCTCTCCGCTTCCAAGAAGCAATATCTTTATACTGTCACTCTTTAGGGGTGTGGTTAATATCATCTCTCTTCCTTTCCTTCATACTCTTTTATTTCGTCTTTCAAAAAGTCTATAATCCGCTCTCTTGTAATTTTTTCTTCTTCGTTTAGAGAGCATCCCAAAAACCTCTCAAGCAGCTTGATATCGATCTTTTTTATAAATCTCGGCGTTTCTTTAAGCTCTTTGTCTATATCCAAAATAAGCTCATCGAGATCCAAACCGTTATCTTCCATAACCTTCTCCACATACTCTATGGTAGTGTGGTATAAAATCTCCGCTCTATCGAGATTATCGGGATAGATCTCTTTTGAAATCTTATCCAAAAGATCCCTCTCACAATCTCTAAGCCCTCCGCCGGCCACTATCATGGCGGCCAAAAGCTTGGCTCTAAATTCCAAAGAGCTGTGATGATAAACGATAAGTTCTCTAAAAAAGGATAAAATCGCGCTCTTTTTAAAAAAGTTTCTAAGACCCAAATCTCTACCTTTGCTATTTTGTAAAATTTTTGCTATAATCCCCTCAGCGTTCAGGAAATCAAGGTTTCTTGAACGCTCCTCTTGAGACCTGTGCAATAGCCTCTCAGGGCAACGCTTCAGGGCGGGAACGCAGCAGAGCACCCTGTTTGGCTATGTGCCGCAGGTATCTTAAGGGGAGTTTTTCAAAAAGTACTCTTCGCACTCTTTCGCTACTTTATAAAAATCCACACCGTTTATAAGTCCGTCCTCTTTTAGTTTATCCAAAATTTGATCTTTCGCTTTCAAAAGCTCGTTTGACTTAACTCCGTGCGATATGGAAATCACCGATTCCAAAAAAGCGGCCAATCTATCGCAAAGTTTCAGGGCTATTCCGTCTATCGCATTGTATTCGTCGCTATTGTAAGTAGCCAAAGTATCAACCACTTTTATATTTTTTTTGTAGATTTTATTTAAAAACTCATCTT
>JAADDG010000068.1 GCA_013154075.1 Campylobacterota bacterium
TCCAAAGGAAGCTCGTAAGTTAGTTCGTCTCCCACCTCTATTTCGGGATCTATCTCTTTGGCTTCCGATAGTGAAATATATTTCTCTTTATCTTCATCTTTTCTCGGATCGTCGTCAGCTACCACCAAGACTTTTTGGAAAAGTTTAAGTTCTTTATTTTTTTCGTCTATTTCAACTTCATATTCATACTCTTGGCCGTAAATTTTTTTTGCGGTTCTAATTAGCGCCGTTTTTAAAGCTTCTTTTACGTCTTCAATATTCAGCCCCTTTTCATGGGCAATAGATTCTATAATGTTTACTATTTTCTCCAAAATTCTGTTCCTTTGATTTTTTGATTTTTAGGTGATTGTTTGTTTTGCGCAGAAGATACGGATTTTATCCAAAATGGGCTTTTATTATTATTAATATGCAATGCTTAATAAGTAATTTATACAAAAGTTGGTATACTCCCGCTACTTTTAGTATATTAATGTAGCAAAAATATCTTAAAATGTAAAGGGTTCTTTGATGAAAATAAAATTGGCAAGAGCCGAACTTAGCGCTAAACCTAAAGAGATCGATTTGGAAGAGATAGATAAGATAGTCGAGAAGGAGTCTCAAAAGATATTCTATTTCGATAGAGAAAACGAGCATAAGAATTTGGTAAAAATGGTAGAATATTTTGAAGATAAGGGTAGAAGCGTATATTTAAGGGAAGTTAGATACGGTCTTGATGAAAACGATTATATTTATGAAGTGCATATTTTGTAAAGAGAGATGATGAGAAAGAAGTTTTTTATAGAAACTCTTGGTTGTGCTATGAATGTAAGAGATAGCGAGCATATCATAGCCGAACTTACTCAAAAAGAGAATTATGAACTAACCGACAGATTGGAAGATGCGGATTTGATCATCATAAATACCTGCTCGGTTAGGGAAAAGCCGGTTCATAAGCTCTTTTCGGAAGTGGGAGTTTTTAATAAAAGAAAGAAAAAGGGAGCTAAGATAGGGGTTTGCGGATGTACCGCAAGCCATCTTGGCGAAGAGATTATCAAAAAGGCTCCTTACGTAAATTTCGTCTTGGGAGCAAGAAACGTCTCTAAGATCACGAAAGCCGTAAAAGAGGATAAATTCGTCGATATCGATATAGATTATGACGAAAGCACTTACGCCTTTAGCGATTTTAGAAGCAATCCTTATAAAGCTTTGATCAATATATCGATCGGCTGCGATAAAAAGTGTACCTTTTGTATAGTGCCCCACACAAGGGGAGAAGAGATCTCCATCCCTGCCGAGCTTATTTTGCAAGAGGCTAAAAAAGCGGCTAAAAACGGAGCTAAAGAGATCTTTTTGCTTGGCCAAAACGTAAACAATTACGGTAAGAGATTTGGCGATCCGAATGCCAAGAAGATGGATTTTACCGATCTTTTGGAGATGGTTAGCGAGATAGAGGAGGTAGAGAGGATCAGATTCACTTCTCCTCATCCTTTACATATGGATGATAGGTTTTTGGAGGTTTTTGCCAAAAATCCAAAGATCTGCAAATCGATGCATATGCCTTTGCAAAGCGGATCTACCAAAGTGCTTAGAGATATGAAGAGAGGATATACTAAAGAGTGGTTTTTGGATAGGGCTTTGAAACTAAGAGAGATGGTGCCCGATGTGCATATCTCTACCGATATTATAGTGGGATTTCCGGGAGAGAGCGAAGAGGATTTTCAAGATACTTTGGATGTGATAAGAAAAGTGAAATTCGAGCAGATTTTTAGCTTCAAATACTCTCCAAGACCCCTTACCAAAGCGGCCGAGTTTGAAAATCAGATAGATCCGGATACCGCCTCAAGACGCCTTAGCGAAGTGCAGGCGCTGCATGATGAGATTTTGGATGAGATTATTCCAAAAGAGGTTGGCAAAGTTTACGAGGTCTATTTCGAAGAGTTAAAAAGCGGCGGAAGAGTGGGAGGAAGAAGCGATAATAACTTTTTGGTTTTGGTGGAGGGAAGCGAGGAGCTGCTTGGCAAATTCAAAAAGGTAAAAATTACAAGAGCCTCCAGACACTCTCTTTTTGGGGAAGTGCTTGAGTAAACTGAGTAAAAAAGTAACTCGTAAAATTCTTCTTCTTTTGGGGCCATATCTCGGATATCTGCTAATTAGAGTCATATATCTTACCTGTAAGAAAAAATTTTATATAACTTCCAATATTCCTAAAGAACCTTTTATCGGAGTGCTTTGGCACGGCGAAATGCTCATGCAGCTTTTTATGTATAAGAAGTTTCGCAAAAACGTAAAAACCGTTATAATGATAAGTGAGCATTTCGATGGAGAGATTATTGCCAAGATTTTGAAGCTTTACGGTTTCGGATCGGTTAGAGGCAGTAGCAGCAAAGGCTCCATAAAAGTTTTGAAAGAGACGTTTAAGGCTATCGATAACGGCTATGACGTAGCTATCACGCCGGATGGGCCGAGGGGGCCTTATCACTCGTTGGCTGACGGAGTGGTTTTGATAGCTCAAAAAAAGAAGATGAAAATAATAGCTACGAGATATAAAGCTTCTAAATTTTGGCAGCTTAATAGTTGGGATAAGTTTATTATTCCCAAACCTTTTAGCACTCTATATTTTTATGCAAGCGAGCCTTTTAGTATAGAGGGGCTATCGAAAGAGGAGGCCAAAAAGCTTATAAAGAAGCATTTGGATAAATTCGATGAAGAAAATTTTATATAGCCTTTTTATTTTAGGTCTGTTTGCGGCTATCGGATACTACTTTTATTCTAACGAATCTTACAGAAAATCGATAGAAGCCAAATATTATTATATGAAAGGCGATTATCAAAAGGCTTACGAGTTATCGAGAGAGGCTTTCGATCTCGATCCTTACAACAAGATGGCCTTTACGGTGATGACCCAAAGTAAAATATCTTCCAAATTTCAGCGCTATATCGAAGATGGAAATAAGTTTTTGAAAAAAATAGAAGAGATCAGCAATAAGCCCAAAATTACCGAAGCGGATAAAATCAGAATAAAGATGATGACCGAGACGATGATCGAGAGATTCAAGACTCTCACACCCACAGCGCTAACCGATAAAAAGCTCTCTAACGAGGCTTATAAAGTCTATAGGCGGTTTAAAAAAATCCATGAAGAGCTTTTTCGAGAATAAAATAGATGATTTTATTAATTATCTGATAGAGATTAGAGGATATACTCCTTTAACGGCTTCCACCTACTCCTTAAATCTCAAAGAGGCTTTTGAATTTATAGATATCGAAAGAGATCAAGAGGGCGGGTTTGAGTGGAATCTAACTCCCTATAGAACCTATTTAAGAGAAAAAAACAAAAAGACGATTTCTAAAAAAGTTAGTATAGTTAGAAGTTTTGCCAAATATCTCAAAGAGCTTGGATATAATATATTTTTGGTTGCGGATGACAGTATAAAAGTTCCCAAAACCCTTCCAAAACCCGTCTCTTTCGAGCATATCAAAGAGGCTTTAAAAGAAGCGAACGATGAGGAGAGGTTGATTATAGTTTTGATTTACGGTTTGGGGCTTAGGATAAGCGAACTTGCCAATCTTAGATTGGAAAATATCTCTAAAGAGTGGGTTAGAGTGGAAGGAAAAGGGCAAAAAACGAGAGAGATTCCGCTTTTGTCCGCCGTTAGAATTGAACTTGAAAAATATTTAAGAGATAGAAACCTAAAAGAGTATCTTTTTGAAGATGACGGTAAGAGAGTGGGGGAGAGTGCTTTAAGATATAAAATAGTCAAGGCTTTCAAAAGGATAGGAGTGAAAGTGACTCCCCATCAGCTTAGGCACTCTTTTGCTACCGATTTGTTAAATAGCGGCGGAAGAATAACGGACGTAAGCAAGCTTTTGGGACATAGCAGTTTGAGTACGACCGAGATCTATACGAAATTGAACAACAAACGAAAATTGGATAGTTATATGAAATCTCATCCGATGGCGAAGGATATGAATGAGTCTTTCTAAGAAAATAAAACGTTTTATTACACAT
>JAADDG010000018.1 GCA_013154075.1 Campylobacterota bacterium
ACATGATCAAATATCCCGCATTAAATTCGTTTAGTTTATCAATCTCAATCAGATCTACGGGAACTCCCTGCTCTATCATACTTTGAGTAGTCGCATCGCACTCCGCATTCAACAACTCTTGAAACTCTTTACCGTTTACAAAATCGGTCTTTTCAAGATATGGAATGGAGATCTCCGGAATAAACAGATCGTTTTCGAAATCTTTCACTTTTATTACCGTTACGGTTTTATTCAAGGGACCTTGAACGATAAGCTGCAAAAACGAATGCTGATCTATAGCACCTATTAGATGAATGGGAGTAAGTCCCACTCTATTGCCGTTTTTATCTATTTTGCCCAAAGACTCGGCCCAAAGCTGTACATACCACTCATTGAAATGTTTAAGCTCGCTTGCGTATGAAAATAAAACGTTCATGGGAAGTTTGTCTCTATTATCCACATAAAACATAGCTTTTATAACAAGCTCGTTCATCTCTTTTGCAAAAAAGGAGTCTCTAACTTTAGCCGCCCCATCCAAAAGAGAGTCTATATCGTATCCGGCTATATAAAGAGGCAAGAGTCCAACGGCACTAAGAACCGAAAATCTTCCTCCAACATTATGAGGAATATGAAAAACGTTTAAATCATACTCTTTTGCAAGTTTATCCAAAGGAGAACCCTCGTCGGTAATAATCGCGCTTTGATCTTTAAAAGCCCAAGAATCAAGCTTGAAATCATACTCTTGCATCAAAAATTTACCGATGGAAGTGGTCTCTATCGTAGTTCCCGATTTGGAAATCATTATAAAAAAAGTATTGTATCTTTTTACTCTTCTTGTTTTACTTTTTCTATTTAAAATTCTCTCTATATCTACGGGATCCGGATTTTCGAGAAAAAAGAGATTTATTCTTTTATTTCTTGTGTGAGATAGCATCGTATGAATCGCTTTCGTTCCCAAAGAGGAGCCGCCTATACCCACAACAACAACGTTTTGCACCTCGTTTTGAATAAATTCCGAATTATTGCAAAAGTTTTTTATCTTCTCAACGATTTCTCTATCGTCGGGGAGATTATAGTATCCAACTCTTCCGCTCTCTCTCTCCTCTTTCAAAGCCAAATAAGCATTCTCCACCCTATCCTTATCGGCTTTGGCGTCAAAATAAAACTCATTCCTCACCATCTCTAACCTCCTTTAAAATTATCTATCACTTTCTTAAAAACATCTTCCAAATCTTCCACTTCTTGCATTGTGGTTCTTTCATTCGGAGCGTGAATCGTATCGTTTATCACACCAAACTCCACAACATCCACTCCAAATTGAGCAAAAAATCTCGCATCACTCGTTCCGCCGGCCGTACTAAGTTTCGGATACATTCCGGTCTTCTCTTCAATAGCTTTTACAAGATGATGCACTATCGGAGAGTTTCTTTTGGTCAAAAAGGGCTTTGCGGATTCGTTTATGGTTAGAATATAATCCATCCCTCTAAAATATTTATGCACGAACCGCTCTACATCCTCTTTTGTCGTTTTGGTGGAGTTTCTTACGTTAAACATCATCTTCAGTTTCCCCGGAGTTACGTTCGTTACCTCCATTCCGGCTCTAATGTCGGTAATTACGAATTTGCTCGGAGAGAAAAACTCATCGCCCTCGTCAAGATCCACACCGGCCATAAATGGAAGAATCTGAGCTACCTTATGAATAGGATTTTTAGCCTTCTCGGGATAAGCCGCATGTCCCTGCACTCCCATCTTTTCGATAACTCCGTTTATGGAGCCTCTTCTTCCCACCTTTATCGCATCTCCGAAAAACTTCTCGCAAGTCGGCTCGGCTACGATAGCAAAATCGGGCAAAAAGCGATTTTCCTTTAAATAATTTAACATTTCAACCGTTCCGTATTTCGCCTCACCCTCTTCGTCACTCGTTAAAAGTATGGAGAGAACCCCTTTGTAATCCTTGGCATCTCTACACGCTTTTAACATCGCGCAAACTCCGCTCTTCATATCTTGAGCGCCTCTTGCATATACATAGCCGTTTTTCTCTACGGGAGTGAAAGGATCGCTATCCCAACCCTCTCCCGGAGGTACTACGTCTATATGCCCGGCAAAACACAAATGGGGTCCGGAACTAAACTTCTTGTATAAAAATAGATTTTTAACGCCCTCTTTTTCTATTTCGATTACGTGAAAATCGCTCAAATACTCTTTGATAAACTCGAAAGCTCCGTCATCATTCGGAGTTATGCTTTTAAAAGACAAAAGTTTGAAAAACAGCTCTTTTGTTGTCACTTCTTCACCTTTAATTGTATTGAAAAATTACTATTTATTTTAGTCTAATTTGAATTATGTTTCATATATAAAGAGTTTTTAAAAAGATTTTTTTGAGACACTATTTCCTTTCGTAAAGATCAAAGCATTTCGTAGCTTATCTCAAAGGAGTATTCCGGGAAATTCCTAAAGAGAGTCTCTTCTATCTTTTGGATTGTTTTATGGGCATATTTTTCGTCAAATGCGGCGAAAACGACGGCCAAAGCCGCCTCTTTGGGATACTCTCCGCTAATATCCAAAACGGAGAGATTGAATTTTTTTAGCTTCTCTTTTATGGAGTTTAATACGGCTCTTCTACCTTTAAGACCGTTTACGAAAGGTAGAGAAAACTCTATCAAGAGATTTACTATAACCATTTTAGATATATTGAGAAACCCACCTCGCTATGGAAGAAGCGTCCAAAGCGCCCGATTGTCTGGCTACTTCTTGACCGTTTTTGAAAATGATCATCGTAGGAATTCCTCGAATTCCGTATCTTGCCGCCACTCCAGGAGCCTCTTCGGTATTTAGTTTGGCAAATCTCGCTTTCAAAGGGAAACTTCGAGCGGCCGCTTCGAAATTCGGAGCCATCATCTGACAAGGACCGCACCAAGGCGCCCAAAAATCGACAACTACCGGAATATCGTTTTTTTGAATAAAGTGATCGAAGTTGCTTTCGTTAAGCTCTACCGGATGAGTATCCAAAAGAGAGTGTCCGCACTTTCCGCAGTTTGCCTTCCTTATCTCTCTATTTGCCGGCACTGCGTTTACGGCACCGCAGTTTGGGCATACGACTTTTATCTTATCCATTCGATTACTCCTTTTACATTTTTTTAAGGATATTATACCTCAAAAAAGAGTTTAAGCTACTACTAAAGTAGCAAAAGCCGCATACCCTTTGTTATGGAAACTATTTTATAAAGTCTTGTCTTTTGAATCTGTAAACTTTATTTTTCACCTTCTCCAAAATACCAGCGCCTATAAGCTGCTTAAACATATTTACGACAGTCGGTTTGGATACGTTTAGCTCAGTGATGATGTCATGGTACGATCCGTAAAATACGTTATCCTCATCCAAATTATCGATAATGTATTTTAAAATCTCTATCTTTTTACCGCCTATTAGAGTCGCTAAAGCGTCCACTACGTGAGCACAACCCTCAAGCTCTTTTTTCTGAATTTTTGGAAGCATTACGTTATAGATGGTATTGATTAGATCTTTTATATTGATAGGTTTTATGATATACCCGTCCACTTTCAAAGCGATAGCGTCAAGCAAATACTCAGTATCGGTATGAGCCGTAGTGATGATTACCGGAATATCTTTTTTGTGCTCTCTTTTTAGAGCTTTTATCATCTCTATACCGTTCATATTGGGCATATTTATATCGGTAACTATAATATCGATAGGCTTCTCGAGAGCTATCTTCAACCCCTCTTCACCGCTTGTAGCTACATGAATCTTTTTAACAAAATCGTCTAAGATAAGCTTAGTCTGATTTAGGACGTCCAAATCGTCTTCAACATAAAGTAATTCAAGGTCTTTTAAACTATTTAAATCCATTACATTATTGAGTTCCATTCACATCACCTTTAGAAAATTTTAATCTTTAGCGTGATTATACCAAAAAAATTTAAAATATCTTTTATTTTATCGGAATTGCTATAATAAATTGAGCTCCTCGATATAAATTATTATTATC
>JAADDG010000145.1 GCA_013154075.1 Campylobacterota bacterium
TGGCCGTCCTCTTTTAGAAGTTTTTTTAGAGTGTGATACACTTCCGCACTCGCTCTCAAAGCCTCTTTAAAATCGTCAAATCCCGTAGGCATAATCATATATTCTTGCAAATCCACGTCATTATCGGCATGAGCGCCGCCGTTTATGATGTTTAGCATAGGTGTGGGCAAAATTATACCGTTGCTTCCCCCAAGATATCTGTAAAGAGGAATATTAAGACTTTTAGCAGCCGCTCTCGCTACCGCCATAGATACGCCCAAAACGGCATTGGCTCCGAGTTTGGAGTAGTTTTCCGTTCCGTCAAGCTCCTTCATCAAAGCATCGATCTCGGCTTGATTGTAAGGAGAGATTCCTATAAGCTCGTCGGCGATGGATACGCTTACGTTCTCGCACGCTTTCAAAACTCCCTTACCGCCGAATCTATCCTCTCCGTCTCTAAGCTCCAAAGCCTCCCTCTTTCCGGTACTCGCTCCGCTTGGAACTATCGCGCTCGCTACGCTTCCGTCACTAAGCACCACGGTAGCTTTAACGGTAGGATTTCCTCTGCTGTCAAGCACCTCACTTGCAAAAATATCGTCAATATATACCATTACTCTTCTTCCCCTTTCTTA
The DNA here is from genome assembly GCA_013154075.1 of Campylobacterota bacterium. GTDB lineage: Bacteria > Campylobacterota > Campylobacteria > Campylobacterales > JAADDG01 > JAADDG01. The sequence goes on from JAADDG010000145.1 coordinate 612, forward strand.
GTAGTTTGATTTTCTTCTTCCACTTTAAATCCCATAGCCTCTTTTATCCTATTTTCTATCTCTTTGGCCACTTCGGGATGCTCTTTCAAATAGGCCTTGGCATTCTCTCTGCCTTGACCGAGTTTAATATCGTTATAGCTGTACCAAGAGCCGCTTTTATCGATGATATCGAGTTTCACTCCGTAATCTATAAGCTCTCCCTCTTTGCTGATTCCCTCTCCGAACATTATGTCAAATTCCGCGGTTTTGAAAGGAGGAGCCACTTTGTTTTTGATAACTTTGGCTTTTACTCTGTTTCCTATCTGCTCTTCGCTCTGCTTTAGAGTGGCTATTCTTCTAACATCGATTCTAACGGAAGCATAAAACTTCAAAGCGTTTCCGCCCGTCGTAGTTTCGGGAGATCCGTATCCCATCATTCCTATTTTCATTCTTATCTGATTTATGAAAATAACAGTGGTGTTCATCTTATGCAAAATACCGGTAAGCTTTCTTAGAGCCTGAGACATGAGTCTTGCTTGAAGACCTACGTGCTGATCTCCCATATCTCCTTCTATTTCGCTTTTTGGAGTAAGAGCCGCGACCGAATCGACTACGATCACATCCACAGCCCCGCTTCTTGCCAAAGTCTCTACGATATCCAAAGCCTGCTCTCCAAAATCGGGCTGGGATACGAGAAGATTATCCACATCCACACCCAAATTTTTGGCGTATTTGATATCCAAAGCGTGCTCCGCATCGACAAAGGCGCAAATACCGCCCTCTTTTTGAGCTTCTGCCACAATCTGCAAAGCCAAAGTGGTCTTACCCGAACTCTCCGGACCGTAGATCTCTACGATTCTGCCTTTGGGCACTCCGCCTATTCCAAGGGCGATATCAAGACCCAAAGATCCGGTGCTTATAGAGTCTATCGGCTCTATCTCCTTATCTCCAAGCCTTACCAAAGCCCCTTTACCAAACGTTTTATCTATCTGCTTTATGGTAAGTTCCAAAGCCTTTTTCTTCTTTTCGTCCAATTGCACAAATAACCTCTCTTATTCTTTTTTTTGATAGTATTATAAATTAAATAAATTCACAATAAAAGCCACTGTTTATCAAAAAATTTGCTTTTTGGCAAGTTATGAAATAATATCGTCAAAAACTATATTTTCTTAAAAAGATTTCATCAAACTGGAAAACTCTTTCGAATTCAAAACTCCCTTTACAATCCTCTCCTCTTCAAAAGAGGACCAAAATCCAATAGCACTTCTCTTTGGCTCTCTATTTAAAAGAGCTCTGTAAAGCAGTTTTATAAAACTGTACTTTGAAATATCTTCATTTTTTTCTTTAAACTCTCTTGAGTGAAAGAGAACTAAAACGGCACTTTTAAAATCCTTTTTCAACCGGTTAAGCCAATAATCCATCTCATGCTTTTTTATAGCTCTTTTAAAAAATTGCGTATAAAATCTCGCTATCAAAGAGATTTCGTAAAAATCTCCCATCTTAAACCTCTCTATCCCTTCACCTAAAACATATAGGTAATTATTATCCATCCAAATTCCGCCATTAGCCTCACCCACAGGAAAAACGACAGGATTTAGCCCTTCTTTGTAGATGGCCGTAAAAAAAGAGCTTTTTGACATCACATATCCAAAAGAATTCAAATTCTTAAAAGAAAAATATATTTTATCTTTTATCTGCATATTGATAGGCTGATCTATGGAAGGATTTTTAAAGCCTACGATTTGACTCTGCTTTGCGTTCAAAGAGAGACTCATTAGATAAAGATCGCTAAAACTGTTTCCTTCATTGCTCCAATTTTGAAGATAGAGATAGATTTTGTCCGAGACTTTCATATCGGCTATCAAATCCTCGCCATCTTTTAAAAAGATCTTATCGAGTATCAAACTTCCATTCTCATCGAGTTTCAAAATCTCTATATCTCTCGGATCGCTCTTTTGGCTTCTTTCGCAAGCTAAAAATATATACCCATCTTTAAAAACGACCTCTCTCCCCCACTCGTCAAACTCGCTTCCAAACTGCCAAATTCCCTCTTCATCTCCTCTTGTAGAAAATTTAGCCAAAAATATATCGCTCCCTCCCCTATTCTCTTTGGCCAAATTGCCGGTAGTTCCTCCCGTTACAAAAACAAAATCCTTCGAAGGATAGAGACAAAAAGCGAAATCTATACCGTCACTCGAGATCACTTTTCTAAAAACGCTTTTTAAATCACTCTTATCGATCTTCTCCAAAACGGCCGCTTTTTTATAATCGTAAACGATATAGAGATACTCTCCAAAAACCTTGATATCTCTTACAAACTCGCTATCTATCTTCCTTTTTAAAATTACATTTTCAAGATCTCTTTTTCTTAAAAAAGTGCTATCTTTATCCCTCTTTACGTCATAAAAGAACTTTCCGTCAAACACTCCTCTCTCAATAGATCCAAAAAGAGGCAAAATAAGAGCAATAATCAAAAACAACCCTCTCATTTCTCTTCCTTTAAGTACTTAAAGAGAAGCTCTCTATATCTTTTTAACTTATCCTCCTTTTTCATAACGGCATATGCGGGGGAGGGGGAAGGGAGCAAAATAAGAGGCAAAGATATATCTTTAAAATGTTTTTTGAACAAAGCCTCCGCCTTTCTCCCCGTAAAAAATATGGCCTTGATATTCGGATACTTTATAAGAAAACTCCTAAAGTCGTTCACTTCGCAGTTTTTAAGATTGGAATCGAGAGAACTTCCTTCTCTTTCACAGCTTTTGGCGCTATCCCACAAAGCTATCTTGTTTTTTTTCAAAAGTTCTATCTTTTGCTCTTTGGTATCTGCCGGCATAGAAAAAATTTCGGATAAAATAGGCCAAAACTGATTTTTAGGATGCGCATAATAAAAATTATCTTCAAAAGATTTGATACTTGGGAAAGATCCCAAAATCAATATCTTGGAATCCTCGAAAACGACGGGCTCAAAAGGGTGATAATATCTCATCTAAGATCCACACTCCAGAAAAAATCCACCCACCCTTTTGGCCTCTTTACCCAAAAATCGGCATAAAAGGAGCTCTTTTCTTTGTGAAAAATTACCGCCGTTTTAAACTCCAAAGAGAATCTGTTTTTCAAAAGATTCAACACGTCTCTCATGCTATCGCCGCTATCTACGATATCATCCACAACAAGCACTCTTTTAAAATCCTTTAAATCGGGGATATTAAAAATCTTCACTTCATTAAGCTTTCTATCATCTTCATAGGAAATAGCGTTTATGGTAAAAACATATCTCGTATTAAAATACTCACCCATCATATGGCCCATCGTCATTCCGCCCCTCGCAATCGCCAAAATAGCGTCAAACTCCCACTCCCTCTCTATCATTTCGCAAAGAGTCTTCAAATCCT
>JAADDG010000002.1 GCA_013154075.1 Campylobacterota bacterium
CTTAGTAAAAGATTTATTAATTAAGGTAAAAGATTTAGATGATTCTAAAATATATTATTGTACTATAAAAAAAATAATTTTAGCTATTATCAAAAAATTAATAGAATATAATAAATTAATAGAAAAATACAAACATAAACAGTTCTCATTAAACTCAAACTGTATTATGGAAGAAAACATAATTTTGTCATTTCCTAAAAATGACTTGGAAGAAATGGGAAAAATATTAATAAAAGTTAGTTATTACTATTTCATATTAGCAGAAAGATTATGGGAATTAAAAAAAGATAAAGATATCATAGCTTCGTCCATGGAAAAAATTCAAATAGATAAGACAACTATAAACATATTAGATGTTCCAAGAGTGACATCTTCTCACAAAATGGGAGAAGACGGTAAATTATATTGGGAAATAACTCTATTGGTAACTCTTGATCTTGCTGAACAATCAGATGAAATAATCCATCATATAAACACAAAAATAGAAAAACTATGGGAAATTTTTAATCTTCCCACAGTAAGTTTCAAATCATTCAATAAATAGCTTTCTTTTATCTCTTAATAAAACTTCACTCTAAAAACCGACCCCTCATTCGGTTTGCTATCTATATCGAGAGAGAATCCGTGAGCTTTTACGATATTCGATACGATAAAAAGCCCAAGTCCCAAAGAGTTGCTCCAAAGGTTGCTATCCGCTCTATAAAATTTATCCGTTATGTGTTTGATATCCTTTTGGGAGATCCCTATTCCCTTATCTTCCACCAGAATATAATCTTTCGTAACTTTCACGAAAATATCATCTTCGGAATATTTCAAAGCATTCTCCATCAGATTCTTAAGCATCACCTCCAAAAGCACCCTATCTCCCAAAACGACTACACTCTCCCCCTCCAAAACGATACTTCTTCCTTTAAACGTCTCTTTTAGATCCTCCGCACACTCTTTCGCTATCTCGTAAATATCCACTTTCCGCTTATCTATCTTTTGCTTTTTATCCTCAAGCTTGATCGCAAGCCTTAGAGTATCTATAAGCTTTACAAGTTTTTTGGCGTTTTTGTCCACTTTTTGCAAAAATTTGACTCTAATCTCTTCATCAAGCTCCTTATCATTTAGCAGAGTCTGAACATATCCGTCGATTACAGCTATAGGATTTTTAAATTCATGCGATATGGCGGAGATTATATTGTCTTTTTCGAGATTAGAAGCCTCAAGTTTGGCCGTATATTTGGCTTTGCTTCTATCCTGTTTGGATAAAATTCTTGCCACCTTGCTCAAAAGTTTGGTAATTTGATGAAATTCTTTGGAATAATTCGATTCGATATGAAGGCTTTTTCTCTTTTTGGTTAAATTTCTCAAAAACTTGATGATTTTATCTATCTCCTCTTCTACATCAACTCCTATCTTATAAAAGATCCAAGAAACGAAAACCAAAAATAACGCAATAACGAGAAAAATCCTCCACACAAATGAAAAAAGAGCCTCTTGAACCTCGGTTAAAGGTTTTGCGAGACGGATATAGAACGTTTTATTATGATTTTCATATTTTTTTGCTACATACAAAAGATCTTTATTTAAAGTTCTCGAGTGCCTTATGGAAAAGCCGTACTCCCCAAACCGAGCCCCCTCTATTTCCGGACGGTGTTTGTGATTGTCCATCTTTGTTTTATCTTTATCCGATTCCGCTAAAACTTTGCCCTCTTCATCTACAATCGTAACTCTGATGTTTAGATTTTTCTTGATCTTCTTGGCCAAAGAGTCCAGATCGCTCTCTCTTTTTGCGATCATTCCGACAAGCTTCATATCGTTTAAAAGAGCTTTTTTGGCCTCCTCTATATAGATTCCTTTTAGCCAATAATAAGCGATAACTCCCAAGAAGATGGATAAAATTACAAAAAGAGCGAAAATTTTTCTAATATATATTTGATGCAGATTCAACAAAATATATATCCCTCTCCTCTTACAGACTTGATGTAGTTTTTCTCTCCGGTCGGATCGAGCTTGTCTTTGAGACGTTTTACTCCCACCGTTACGGTCTTATATTGCTTTTCCCCGCTATCTCTCCAAACTTTCTCCAAAAGATAGTCTCTGCTTAACAAAACATTTCTATTTTTCATAAACTCCAGCAGTAAATCCTTCTCCAAAGAGGTAAGCTTCAGCTCCTCTCCCGCAACGGTAAAAGATTTGGTAGAGGCGTTATAGACTATATCTTTATATTTTATGATCTCCAAATCTTTTTTGCTTCTTTTAATAACGGCTTTCACTCTCGCTTTGAGCTCGTTTAGATTGAAGGGTTTGGTTATATAATCATCCCCACCCCTATCAAACCCTTCCAAAATATCCTCTTCCTTATCTTTTGCGGTAATATAAATAACCGGTTCCAAATAGCCCTCTTTTCTAAGCTCCTTTATAAGCAAAGAGCCTTCGACGGAAGGCAGGTTCCTATCCATCAAAATGAGATCTATCTCCTTGCCGTCCAAAATATCTCTAATCCCTTTCGCATCGTTTTTTACAATTATCTCATACCCCTCTTTCAAAAGGGTAAACTCCAAAAGATCCGCCAAATCCTCCTCATCTTCCACAATCAAGATCCTATAACTCACACCGACTCCTCTTACACACTCTCTAAAGATAAGGCATAATTTCTCTTCCTCTCGCTTGAACCGGCGATATTTAGCTGCTGACGATACTTAGCTACGGTTCTTCTGCCAAGCTTCACACCGAATTTCTCCTCAATCAAAACCACTATTTTAGCATCGCTTAAAGGTTTGGATCTATCCTCTTTTTTGATAATCTCGACTATATAGTTTTTGATCGCATCGTTTGAGATATCCTCCTCAATCGCGGTGGTAAAGAAACTTTTGATAGGAATGATTCCTCTCGAGCAAGATAGATATTTGTTAGAGACGGCTCTTGAGATAGTAGAGGCGTTATAACCTAGCTCTTTTGCCAAGTCGGCCAATTTCATGGGCTTTTTCTCGCCTCCCATGAAAAAATCGTACTGATACTCCACAAGCATCAGGGCAACTTTATAAAGCGTCTCCTTTCTCATAGAAAGAGCGTTTATCAGATTTTTGGCCTCGTTTATCTTCTTTTTTACAAAATCGTTATCCTCATACCCCTCTTCCAGGTCCACAATCACCGAAGGATAGTAGTTTTCGTTTAGTTTTATCTCGATACCCTCTTTTGTCATATCTATGATAATATCCGGAACTTTCATAAAAGATCCGCTATCCTCCATATACTCTATTGCGGGAGGATTTTTGAATCTTTTGACAATAGATAAAGCCTCTTTGAAATCTTTATCCTTTTTTAGCTTATCCAAGCTATCCAGATTCTCGATAATCTCTACAGCCTTCTTATAAACTCGATCCTGCAAATCAAAACTCTCAAGCTGAAACAAAAAAGACTCTCTCAAATCCTTAGCCCCCACCCCGACAGGATCCAAATGAGCAAATCTCTTTCTAACCCTATTTATATCCGACACCTCCACACCAAGCTCCTTTGCCAAAAGCTCCTCATCTCCTACAAAATACCCCTTTTCATTTATATACTCTATGATTTTATAAGCTATCTTTTGAGATTTTTGAGTGGGAAAAAGCGGAGGAGAGATTTGCTCAAAGAGCACCTCTTCAAAACTCTTCTCATAAATATTTAGAGCCTCAATATTGTCTTTTACACTTTTTCTATTTTTATAGAAATTATCTATATATCTTTGATCTCTTTTTTCGAAACCGGAACCTATATCGATAAAGGGATTTTTCTCTTTGTACTCTTTCAAAAGATCGTGCAAAGACTCCAAATCGGCTTGAAGTATTGGAAGCCAGCTTCTAAGAGTGGAAGAGAGTTTGAGTTTTGCGGATTTTTCTATCCTTAATTTCATAGTTTGAAATTTGCACCCAGATAGTAGGTTTTAACATCCTTATTTTCCGATACTTCTTTAGCGGTTCCGCTTGCAAGAAGCATTCCGTCTTTTATGAC
>JAADDG010000185.1 GCA_013154075.1 Campylobacterota bacterium
GATGCGATCCATCTCTTCCTATAGAGGAGCAAGATAGATTGGATAACAAAAATATGATGGATATTTTGGAAAACGAAATTATTCCTCTATACTATAGAGATCAAAGCAAATGGGTTTGGATGATGAAAAACGCAATGAAAGATATAGTGCCCTATTTCGATTCCGATAGAATGGCTAACGAGTATTATGAGAAGATGTATAACTATACCTACTCTCCGACCTCTTTGAATCAAGAGAACAAAGCGGCTATCTTTTCGTAGGAGAGAGGATTACTCTCCTCCTACTATTCCCTCGTCCACATCGGGATTTATCTCTTCGGGGATGTAATCTTTTCCAAACTCCTCTTTTGCAAGTTGCAATGCCTCTATCAAATCGTCTATATTTTCATAAGGGATATGGACTCTGTATTCCGGATGAGTGATATTTCCTGTCAAAGATACGCCGATACTTACTACAGGCTCGCTCTTTTCTCCGTAGGGCTCGTTTATATGAGCTACCGAAACTATGCCGTCTTTTGTTCCATAGAGATTGAAAAATTTGATCTCGGTACTGTTTTTTGACATTTTTGACTCCTTTGTAAAAAATATTTATTCCACATTATAACAAAACATCCGTTTTAAAAAGAGTTTTGCACTGTATAGATCGGTTCTTTTAACAAAAAATTGAAAAAAAGCTTAAGACGTATTTTTTATTCCCCCATCAGAGTTACAACTATTTTTCTATCTCCCGCCCAATCTCTATGTTCGTTTAGATATATACCTTGCCAAGTGCCTAAATTAAATTTCCCGTTTGATATCGGTATAGTTAGACTTACTCCTATCATTGAGCTTTTTATGTGAGCCGGCATATCGTCGCTTCCTTCAAGGGTATGGGTAAAGTAGGGAGTGTTTTCGGGTACTATGTGATTGAAGTAGTTTTCCATATCGAATCTGACGGATGGATCGTAATTTTCGTTTATCGTAAGACTTGCGCTTGTGTGCTGCAAGAATAGATTTGCCAATCCTTTTTTTATCTCTCTTATTTCGGGCAGTTCTCTCTCTATCTCTTTGGTAATTAGATGAAATCCTCTTTTTTTTGCCGAGATAGTGACGGTTTTTTGAAATATTTTCATTACTTTTATATCCTTTGTTAAAAAATGGTAAAATATTGTAGTTTATATTATAACAAAGAGAGTTTATGTTTAGGATTTTAAAAAAACTTTCTCCTTTTTTCATATTGGTTTTGATTTTAAGCTCTATTTATCTGTTTTTTAAAAGAGACGAATATCTAAAAGATAGCATAAAGCTTGTGCAGTTCGCTCCTTTAAGCGGTATCGATAAGGATATAGCCAAAGAGTTTAACAAGGGTATAAGGGCATATTTCGAAGAGGTAAATCGAAACGGAGGGATCAAAGGTAGAAAGATAGAGTTTATCTCGATAGATGATAAAGGTAGAAGCGATATAGCTTTGTTCAAAGCGGAGGAGCTTAAAAAGGACAAAGAGCCTTTCGCGTTTTTCGCCACTATCTCTCCTTGCACTTCCAAAAGGATTTTAGAAGCTGAAAGCGATAGAAGCCATCCTCTGCTTTTTCCTTACTGCTCTTTGAAAAGTTTTGATAAATTTAAAAATTATTTTACTATTTTGCAAAATTCCGAAAGTGAACTCAAAGCGCTTGTGGAGTATTTGAAAGAGTCCGAGATTAAGAGAGTCGGTATTTTTTATGAAGAGGATTACTGCTTTAGAGAGATGGTGGAGAGATTGAAAACCCTTTTGAAAAACACCCATATAAAGATCGTAGTTATCTCTTCCTATCCTAAAAACACTCTTCTTGTTCACAAAGCCTATGAGGAGATTTCTAAAAAGTCCCCCAAAGCTCTTTTTATTCTCTCTTTATATAAAGGGGCTCTTAAATTTTTATCCAAAGCCAAAGAGGATATTAATTTCGCAAACACCACTTTTCTCGCACCCTCTTGTATAGGAATGGACGCTTTGGCCAAAAACGCTCCTTTAAATATTGATCTGATAACCGCTACTTCCATTTTTCCTTTGAGAGCCAATCAAGAGATCTTTAAGGAGTATCGATCTCTTATGAATAAATTCTATCCCGATAGCGAGCTTGGATTTGATTCTTTTAAAGGGTATCTTTTTGCAAAGATTCTCTGTATGGGTATGGAAGTATCCCCTTATCAGCTCTCTTTCAATACGCTTTTAAATTCCTTGAAAAAGATACCTTATATTATGTATAATAAAGAGTTTTTGGTTAAATTTATAAGTAATGATAATAAGCTAAATAAAATTTATCTACTTCGTCTTAAAGACAAAAAATTTATTCCTTTACAAGAAGAGTAATGAAAACAAGATATAGTACGATAAGAAAAAAAACTTTTTTACTACTTTCCATTTTGACTGTGAGTATCATTTTCGTAGCACTTTTTTCCTATTTTAAATTGTATGTTATAAAAAATAGTTTTAATCTTTTGTATGAAAAGAGAATCTTTCCCGTTATTAAATTGGAGGAGTTAAACTCCATCTACTCCTCGGATATAAAAAAGACGCTGCAAGAGTTGCAAAAAGGAAACATCTCTCTATCTGATGCTGAGGAGAGCATCTCTCACTATAAGGATCTGTCTCAAACATATTGGAAAATATGTAAAAAAAATCTAAGAGATGATAGCGGTGAAGAGAGTTTGGTTGATTCGTATCTTTTTGGAGATTTAAGCTGCTCCTCCATGGGAGAGGAGGGGATTAAAGAGGATTTGATAGACGGGGCGGAGCTAAAGAGCAAAGAGATCTTTCAGCTTCTAACACAAGTGTTTTTACTCTATGACGAAGGAGATATAGAGAAGGCTAACGAACTTATAAATAAGATTTACATTCAAATAGATTCTTTAAAAAACATCTTCTCTCAGCTTATCAATTACAACCTTGAGTGTATCTCTTTGTTGAAAAAGAGAATATATACGATTTACGATTCCATAAGCGTTTGGATGCTTCTTTTTACGATATTCATAGTTTTTATAAGTATCTGGTTTTCCGGCAGAATTATGAAAAATATCGAATGTATGGCAAAAAGAGCCGAAGAGGTTGCCACACAGAAGGATAGAGAACTTCAAAATCTACGAAGAGAGCTTGAAGAGAGAATTCAAAAAGAGGTCAAAAAAAGTAGGGATAAAGATCAGATTATGTTTCAGCAGGCAAGGTTGGCCGCGATGGGAGAGATGATAGGCAATATCGCTCATCAATGGAGACAGCCTCTAAACGCTCTTACTATTTTGATTCAGAGTTTCGCTACCAAACAGATGATGGGAACTTTATCGGATGAGTTTGTAGAATCTCAAGTGGAAAAAGGTCTTGCCATAGCCAACTCTATGTCTCAAACTCTCGATGATTTTAGAAACTTTTTCAAACCGAACAGAAAAAAGGAGCTCTTTAGTATAAAAAACGCCGTTATGCACGCTTATAACTTTTTCAAACCCATCGGAGATAAGGAGGGGATAGAGGTTAATATAGAGTGTGTGAAAGATATTCAAATAATGGGATATCAAAACGCTTTTACTCAAGTGATGTTGAATCTGTTTAACAACGCCAAAGACAATTTCGTCGAAAGAAAGATCGTAGATAGAAGGATCTCCATAAAAATTGAGAGAAAAACGACTCCTATGCCGATAGCCTTTATTATTTTTACGGATACGGGCGGCGGAATAGACGAGAGGATTATCGATAGGATTTTCGAACCCTATTTCACTACCAAACATCAGTCTGCGGGAACCGGAATAGGTCTTTATATGACGAAACAGATTATAGAGATGCAGATGGAGGGAAAAATAATAGTAAAAAATGTTACCAAACGTTTCGATAATAATAATTTATATCGAGGAGCTCAATTTATTATAGCAATTCCGATAAAATAAAAGATATTTTAAATTTTTTTGGTATAATCACGCT
>JAADDG010000149.1 GCA_013154075.1 Campylobacterota bacterium
GGTAAAATATACACGCTAAGGATGATAGCTTAGAGGTGATTTACACAGTTTAATTTACACTCCCGTCTCTAAAGAGCTTATGGAAATAATGAGTAATACTTTAAGCTATATTCAAAAAAAGTATCCAGAAATTTTTGAATAAAAATATTTTTTAAGAGTTTTGGGTAATTTCACCAACAAGAGAGTGTAAAATAAACTATGTAAATCTACCTTTTGCCCTTTAATCCTTAGCGTGTATATTTTACCAAAGTTTCTTCAAAAAATATACAAAGTTGAAAGATAAATTTTACTCCAATTTCTGATTTTAGCTTTAATCCATTTTCTTCGCACCTCCTGAGTTGAAAGATAAAGCAGCTTGAAAGCTGAATCTATCGTAAGAAAATAGCCTACAGATTTTGTTCTTTTTTTTATTGTAGAATTTAAAGATTCTATAGGATTAGTAGTATAAACAGCTTTTCTCACAGAGAGTAATCACTTTGTGACCGCTCCGCTTGACAAGAAATCTTTAGCTACCTGTTTTCGATCTTTCCAAGATACAAATTTTAAAGAGTTTCTTATTTGTCCTCACTTCGTTGCAGGATTCTGCTTCACTCCATGGTGAACTATACATCTTTGTATCTCTCCTTTGGGATATGTAGTCAGATCACTCTTTAAAAACTATGCCACATCATCTTCTCGTCTTGTGTTTACATTCTATTATGAAAAAATTTTTTATCTTGATTAGAAAAACTAAAACTCATTCTAAATCAAACAAATAACTTAATTATTGTTTATTAATTTTCTTTAATGCTAAAAACCTTGATTTATTGACTGTACCTCAAAATTTTTCTTTTTTACAAAATACGAAGATTCTATGATGAAGATAGATACGATAATCTCCAAACAAGCTTATAAACTCTCAAGAGCTATAAAAGAGGGTATCGAGTACACTCCTTTTATTATGAGGTTATGATTTTTATATAGCCTCTTCAAAAAGTTTTTGAAACTCTTTGACAAAGGGGGTTGTAAATTCTTTATCTTTTACTATGATGGAGTTTTCGTCGTTTCTTTTTTCCGCTGAGTTTGAGAAGTTGTAGGAGCCGGTTAGGGTTATGTTATCGTCTATTATCAAAACTTTGTGGTGAAGTTTATAGGAGTTTGCGTCGATTTTCACGTCTATTTGATCGTTTATCAGATTTTGATATTGAGAGTATCTGCTGGCGCTTTGTCCTTCGTCAAGGATGCCTTTTATTTCCACTCCTTGCAGTTTTTTTTCTCTCAAAGCCTCCTCTATTTCGGCTTTTGTAAATGAAAAAACCATAAATTTTATGGATTTTGAGGCGCTTTTGATGAGAGGAAGGATGGCTGAAGTGAGTATTTTATCTTCGGGGGCGAAATAGATATCTATCTCTATACCGTTTTTTACTATTTTTTGGGGAGTTTTGTTTTTGATTTTGTATCCTCCGCTAAAGAGTTCTTCAAACTCCTCTTCATAACATGCCGCTACGTCCTTATCGAATATCTGCACGAAATTTTCATTATTTTTATAAACTCCGTAATAGGTTAGATTCATAGATCCCGTCCAAGTTTCGTTGGAGTCTATTACTATGAATTTGTTGTGCATTAGAGAGCTTCGCTCATCCCCTCTGACTTCTACGCCGTTTTTTTTTAATTTTTGAAACTCATCCCAGTCAAGATGGGAGCTATCGGTCATGACCCTTACGTCCAAACCTCTATTTTTCGCCTCTATCAAAGCATCCGTGACGCTTCTTAGAGATAGCTCGTAAATTGCCACATGGACGCTTTTTGAGGCTTTGTTGATCGAGTTAGTGATATTTACGTCGATACCGCCTTTGTATCCGTGGAAGTTTTCGGGATCGCTAAAATATATGTTATAAAAAGAGATTTTTCTAAAATCATTACAGCTATACTCAAACGATCCCTCAAGCGATAGGGGCAAAATGAGAGTATTGAACTTTATCTCGTTTGCTTTTTTGCAAAGTTTTTTTCTTTCGTTTTCATTTTTTATATATTTTTCGTCATACTCTATTTCTAAAACAGGTTTTTTGAAATCTATAAAAGGCTTTAATTTTTCACACTCATTGTAGGTAAAACACTCTTCCTTTACCGCCAAATCGAAATGTATTACAAGATCTTTTATTTGATCTAAATCGTTTTTTAGAGCTATAAATAGCCCCTTTTTATGAGCGAATCTCGCTAAAGCTTTATTGTAAGAGAGCTGATCTTCATAACTTATATCAAATCCCGTGTTGTTTTCGTATCCGTTTACGTTGTCCGCTTCTACACCGTCACATCCCTTTTCTGCCGCTAAGGAGATTCTATCTTTCATTATCTCTAAGACTCTCGGATCTCTTATATCGAGCCAATTTTCTCCATCCCAGCCTTCAAGCTTCTTACCTATCGCGCTTTTTGGGAATTTGTTTTTATCTTCTCTCCAATTCTCAAAAGAGCCGGCTGAGAAGTAGCACATTACTTTTTTGCCCTTTTGGTGGAGTTTTGAGATGGTGTCTTTGTCATTATCGAATAGATCTATGTAGTAGAGAGTGGCTTTTTTATTTAGGTTTAGTTTGCCTTGAAGCTGTATATACCAATCTACTTTGGTATAGAAAACGACTCTCTCTTTTGTAAAAAGGCTCTCTATAATCAAATCTTTGAACTCTTTGGAGTTTAGAAAGCTCTCTATTACGCTCTCTTTTCCTCTTTTTTTAAGCTCTTTTAGCCAAAACTCCTCACCCGCTTGATCGCTTTCTCTATTTAGAAGAGTTTTATAAAGCACTTTTATAAATTCGATATCACTTATCTTTTGACTTTTAAACTCTTTGGAATTTAGAAAAAATCTTGCTATCTCTTTTACACTTTTTACATCTGTAATTTTGCTTTTCCAGAAATTAAGCCCCTCTTCATCGCTCTCTCTTTTTAAAATATATGAATAAAATCTCTCTAAAAAGGCCTCTTTTCTATCATCAAGATCGTAAGCTTTTATCTCAAAGGAGTGAGTTAGAGAAAAAAATTCGTCCGAAAAGGCAAACTGATAAAAAAGAGCTATTCTTGAGATAGCGTTTTTATTCAAAAGATTTGACCAATACTCAAGACCTTTCGGATCCGCATCTCTATTTAGAAGAGTTTGATATAGTCTTTTTACATATTCTTGATTTGATAGGTTTTGTTTTTTGAGTTCATCGCTTTTTATAAAGATTTTTGCTATTTTTGTCGCACTTTGTCCGTTTTTTAATGCGTTTGAATAGAACTCAAGTCCTTCTTTATCAGGGGAGCGCAAAAGTATTTTTTGGTATAGGTTTGTTATGAAGTTTTTTATATCATTATCATTGGCTTGAAGTGCAGTATAAAAAACTAAAAAAAGTATTATTGAGAGAATTTTTTTCATTTGAAAAACCTTAAAATATGAAATCTATAAGAAGAGTCATATAGTGTTTTATACTATCGACTTTTTTAGGATAAATCTTTTCATCTTTGTTCGTTAATCTCTCGAAAGTGTATATTTTACCGTTTTCTTTTATGTGGGATGTGCAAGCTCCCCTCTCTCCTCTCATATAGACTTTCGTTTTTTTTGATGTCCCGTAAAACGGCGCTATTTCCAAAGAGCTGTCTCCCAGACAAAGGGGTTTTTTGATTTTGGCGGAAGCTAAAGAGAAAGATGTTATACCGGGAATAATTTCGCTATTTTCATAAATAGACGGATTTTTTTCTTTGATAAAATCCAAAATATAATAAACGGTGCTATAAATCGCGGCGTCTCCCAAAGTGACGAAAGATACCGTATTGTGTTTCTCGAAGCACTCCAAAATCTCTTGTGCTTCTCTCTCCCAATCTTTGGGATTGAATTTCATAGGAACATATATGGGATAGAGGGTCTTTTGCAAATCGAACTCTTTTAAAATTTCTTTTACTATTTTATAA
>JAADDG010000108.1 GCA_013154075.1 Campylobacterota bacterium
GAAATAAATCCCGCTATCGAGCACATGAGACCGCTCCGCTTTTGCAATAAGCAAGCTCGATAAAATTTCTATACCTATCTACAATTTTACTCTTCTCAAAATCCATAACCCTCATCTTTCCAAGCTTTTCATAATTTTTCCTAAGCTCTGCATCCTCTTTTACTCTTCTCATCGCTTCACTCATAGATTGAGCATCCCCTACGGGAGTTAAAATACCGTACTTACAAAGCTCTATTCCGCTTTGCAAATTGAAAGAGGTTCCGTTTTGCACGGCCAAAATCTCTCTCGGACCGCTTTTGCAATCGGTGCTTATCACCGCAGTCTCACAAGCCAAAGATTCCAAAAGCACATTAGGAAACCCCTCATAATCGGAGCTTAAAACAAAAGCATCGGCTTTTGAGAGATATTTGAAGGGATTTGATTGTCTGCCAAGCAAAAAGACTCTATCCTCCAAACCCAAATCCTCTATAAACTTCTCAAGCTCTTCCCTTAAATCCCCCTCCCCTATAATAATCAACCTCGAATCGGGGTCATTTAACATATAAAAAGCTTCTATAAGCATCTTTTGGTTTTTTTGAGGATGAAGCCTTCCTATATTGATATAGGTAAAATAATCAAAAGGAAAAGAGCATTTTTCATCCTTTAGCCTATCAATCCTATCAAGATCTATAGGATTATAAACTACATGAATCAAACCGGAGGGGATTTTGAAATTTTCTATCAAATCGGCCTTTATACCTTCCGAATTTGGCAAAATCATATCCGCTTTGGGATATAAGTTTTTTATAAGATATCTATTTACTTTATCTTTCATAGAAGAGGTACCGTACTCCTTTGATGGAGCTATTCTCTCGCTTATTATGCAAACCGCTTCATTTCCGTAACTTTTGGATAAAACATTTATATAATTGGGTCTATTCATAAAAGATAGTGAAATATCTATCTCATAATTTTTACAAAATTCCTTATAACTAAAAGCCAAAAAAGGAAGCTTGGCAAGCTTTTTTATACCGCTTTCTTTATACTCTCCCTCTCCAAGTACGATAACCTCAATCTCTTTGGGAATCTCGTAATCAATTCTATCATGCATCAAAACCAAAAAGATCTCATACTCATCCTTAAGCTCTCCCAAAAGGATGGATACCACCCTCTCGGCCCCGTCTCCTTCCAAAGAATAGATCAAAATAGATAGTCTCTTTTTCATAAATAGCCCCTATTCAAGCAAAGTCTTTTCATAAATTTCAAGTATTTTTGAAATATCGTATCTATATACACTTCTCTTTATCTTTTCCCTATCAAACTTCTCTTTAGAAAGCCTCTCGATCGCTTTTGCAAAAGCAAGTTTATCTCCATTCCTGATTTTCAAACCGTTTAAATTATTTATAATTATTTCGTTTATTCCACCTTTGCATTCATACGCGAGTACAAAAAGCCCGCAAGCGTTAGCCTCCAAAACGATATTGGGAAAACCTTCGTACCTTGAAGTAAGCACCAAAAGATCGGCTTTTCTCATAAGAGGATAAGGATTTTTGCAAAAGCCGTAAAATCTAACTCTATCTTTAATATTTAGTTTATTGGCAAGTTTTATTAAATTCTCTCTCTCTCCACCCTCTCCCACTATCGTTAGAAAAATATTTTTATCTTTTACCAACGAAAAAGCCTCAAGCAGTCTGTCAAAGCCTTTCTTTTTGCTCAAAGAGCCAACGGCCAAAAGATTGAATCTGCTCTCGTCAAAAAATCCGTCATCGCTTTCACAAGATTCGTAAACGGCTTTTATATCTATGGGATTGTTTATAATTTTTATTTTATTGGAAGGTATTTTAAAGTTATTTACCAAATCATCATACATATCTTTAGATTGAGCGATAATCAGATCAAAATTTTTATAAACGGTTTTAAACATCAAATCAAAAAGTTTCGGATATTTCTCATCTCTATTTTTTATCGAGACGATATTCGTCTCCCTTGCTATAAATTTAATCTTTTTAGAAAAAAAGGGCCTTATTACCGAAATCAAAAGATTCATAGAACCTATGCTTGAGAAAACTATATCCGGCTTTAATCTCTTTAAAGCAAAAAAAACAGGCAAAAAACCGCTTCTTAAGCTATCTTTATTTAATTCTATCGTTTCTATATCACTTGGGATACAATCTACAAACCTTCCCTCTCTTTTCAAAAGCAGTAAAATTATCTCAAACTTTTCTCTATTTAAATTATTTATAAGAGTACAAACTATCTTCTCCGCCCCTCCTCCGTTTAAAGCGGGCAGAATGAAAACTATCCTTTTTCTCATCCTCTCATCCACTCTTCATACCAAAGCTCAAACGCAAATATATTCCAAAGAGTAACTATCTTTTCATCTCTTCCGTCTAAGAAATCGTCTCTCATCTTTATAATCTTCTTGGCATCCAAAATATTTTCTCTTTTTAATCTATCTTCCGAAAGCATATCGGTAAACAGATCGAAAAGATCCTCTCTAAGCCACTTCTCAAGCGGAAAACTAAAGCCGTGTTTCTCTCTCTCCATCAACTCTCTTGGAATATATTTATGCGTCATCTCTTTTAAAACATATTTTTTTATCCCGTTTTTCTGTTTGATATCGGCTTTGATTCTGCCCATAAACTTCAAAAGATTCTCATCCAAAAACGGCTCTTTCAATATCAGTGAAAAATAATCGGCCGCTCTTTGACTCTTTACTATCTCGTCATCGAGAAGGTAAGTTTTTATCGTCACGGCCAAAAGCTGATTTAGTTCGTCATTCGCATTGGATAGAAGATTTTGATCGAAATTGCTATAAGGCATAAATAAAAGCTTTTTTAAAAGGATCTCGTTAACCTCTTTGAAACTAAGAGTTTGGCTTTTGTGCTTTAACATCTGAGCGATATTTTCACTCTTTAGCATATTTTGAATCTTTTCCATTTTTGTAAATATATTATTGCCAAAACTCTTATTTACCATATCTTGAGGCAAAAAGGCGCTAACGGTTTTAGCCATTTTATGCCTCATAGAGGAAGGCACTCTGTTTAAAAATCTAAATTTCTCTATATCATCGCCCGTCCCGAAAACCTCATCCCCTCCGTCTCCCCCAAAAACGGTATCTATCTCGTCTCTTACAAGACTAAGAGCGTATATCGTTCCAAAAGATGCCTTATCTCCAAAAGGCTCGTCATAAGCTTTGACAAAAAGAGAAATAGTATCGATTAGATTTTTGGAGCTAAAAATAAATTCATAATGTTTCGTTCCTATTGCTTTGGATATTCTTCTTGCATAGCCCGATTCGTCATATTCGCTATCTTCAAAACCAACCGTAATGGTATAAATCGGATTATTCAAATATCTCGAACAGAGTGCGGCCAAAATGGAACTATCATACCCGCCGCTTAAAAGCACCCCTATATTGTCAGCCTCCTTACTCCTCTTTACAACGGAATCTATCAAAAGCTTCTCGGCTCTCTCCTCAGCTTCTCTCTCACTAATATCCAAAGGCGGCATATTATAAATATAGGCTATATCGAAATATCTGTTTTCTTTAAAAATCCCTCTTTTTAAATCAAACTCCAAATATGATCCGGCTCTTACCTTCTTTACCTTATCCCATATGCTCCAAGGCTCCAAAACATATCCGAAACTAAAATACAAAAATAGAGCTTCATTAGAGAGTTTTTTATCAAAAAGCGGAAAATCCAAAATATATTTGAGTTTATCGGCAAAAATTATAAATCCGTTCCCTTCAAAATAGTAAAGAGGCATAATTCCCATTTTATCTCTAAATAAAAAAAACTTATTCTCCAAATTATTTAAAACGGCGGCCTTAAAATCGCCGTCCATCTTAGAGACAATCTCCTCCCCCCATTTATGAACGGCTTTTATAAAAATCTCGCTATCTCTTTTTGTTTCAAAATCGTATCCGTATAGTTTCAGTTTTTTTACAAACTCATCTTTGTTATAGATCTCTCCTTTGAAAATTACGCTCAAATATCCGAACTTCTCGACTTTACACTCTTTTGAAAATCCGAGAGCGGAGCCGTTTATGTTTATAAGAGAGAAATTTTGTATATTTTCAAATTCTTCGCTATTTCGATAATCCAAGAACCCAACTATCTTTTCCATATCCGTATCCTTTAAGCTCTTCCTCTCTCTTGCCCGCAAACTCTCTTGCATAAACGGCGGCCTCTTTCATGCTCAAAGAGAGCATATTGTATTTTCTTTGCATCTCTTTATAAAAAATTAAAATATCTTCCAAAAATTTAAGATTTTCCTCCGTCTTTACCCCGAAATTATGAGGGTGCCACCATAGATGAAAAAGACGCCTATTCTTAGCCGCGTACGCCATCTGAGCCTTTATCCTTTTAAGCCTTAAAACATTCAAAACCGGATTATTGGAAACAGGCCTTAAAAACCTGCTTGAGGGAATATCTGTAGGAGTCTTGAGAGGATCTATGTCTCTGCAGTGATAACCGGTGAGATTTATATGGCTATCGGCGAAAAGAAGAGTTTTTCTTAAAATATTTTGCTTATTTTTCTGATCCCTCGGAGCGTATATGAAACTTTTCGGATTTCCCCTATAAGCTATAAATCCGAGCTTTTTTAATATCTCCAAACACTCTTTGCTATATTGATCTCTTGGAAAAACTATACTTTTTAGATCGACTCCTATCTCTTTTGCCTTTTTTTTGGCATAGAATATGTCGCTTAAAAACTGCTCTTTATTTTGCCCCTTTTCAAGACAATAGTAGTGAGAAAAGGTATGAGAGCCTATCTCCTGAAACGCGGTATTTTTGATTTTTACGATATCCTCTTTGGCAAAAAGGAGTCTGCTATCGAGTTTTCTTAAGCGATCGAAATACTCATAAGAAGAAAAACTACTCTCTTCATAAGTGGGAAGCATAGGAGGCATACCTCTCTCAAGTTCGTCGAAATCCTCAAAATAGAGATATCCCAAAATAGCCCACGTTACATGGATATCGTATCTCTCGAAAAGTTTCAAAAGCTTTTCAACGGCCCTATGAGCTCCTAAAATATTATTTTTATAGAGATTTAGAGGCTTGCTATCCAGCACTCCCCAATAAAGTTCGAAGTCCAAAGAAATCGTAAAAATGCCGTTATACATACTATAGGCTCCAACCGCTTATTTTATAGTAAAATAATTTATAACTATTATATTTAATATTACCTAAATAGAACATTAGGTAAAATTTGTTAAAATAAATTGACAGCCAGGATTCAAAATGATTTTAAACCCTATAAAATATTTCTCCTCAAACCGAAACGCAAAAAGAATATTTTCAAACTTCATCTCTTTATCACTTCTACAAGGCATAAACTATTTAGCGCCTCTTATACTTTTGCCATATCTTGTCAGAGTCTTGGGTATAGAGACTTACGGACTTTGGGCGTTTGCATACGCCTCCATATCCTACTTCATTCTTTTAACCGACTACGGCTTCGAATTTACCGCCACCAAAAACATCTCCATCCATAGAGACGACCCCGACAAGATAAAAGAGATATTCAATTCGGTTTTGGCAATAAAATTTATTCTTTTGCTTCTTAGTCTACTTATCCTGACTATTCTTATTTTTAGTATCGATAAATTTGGAAAAAACTATATACTTTTTTACCTTCTTTTTGGAAGCGTAGTTGGACAGGTAATGTTTCCGGTATGGTTCTTTCAGGGAATGGAGAAGATGCAATATATAACTATTCTAAACGTAGTAGCGAAACTTTTATTTATTTCAATGATATTCATATTCGTAAAACAACCCTCGGATATATATCTCGTAGCTCTTTTTAACGCTTTGGGATTTTTGAGTGCGGGAGTTATAGCTTTGTATATCATAAAAAAAGAGTATTCGATAAGCTTCCATCCACCCAAACTAAAAAATATAAAAGAGGAATTAAAAGAGGGATGGTACGTTTTTACCACAAGAATTACGGTAAATATCTACACGACTTCAAGCGTCATATTTTTGGGGCTTTTGGCTACCGATACGATGGTGGGCTACTACTCGATAGCCGAAAAGATAGCCATAGCCGTGGGAGGAATGTTCGTACCCCTTCTTCAAGCTCTATATCCCCATTTTGCAAAACTTTATAAAGAGTCCAAAGAGAGATTTTTCAAAGAGAATATGAAACTATCAGTAGCCATTTTCATAGCCGCCTCCATATTCGTAATAGCATTAAACATATTCGATAGAGAGATACTTCGTTTCATAACGGGTAAAGAGCCCTCCGAATATCTTATCAATTTGGTACATATTTTATCTTTGGTGGTTTTGGTATTTCCTTACGGAGGACAGTTTACAAGAATGCTAATCTCAATGGAGAAATCGAAACTTCTAAATAAAATAGTCTTTATAGGAGCGATGATCAACTTAATAGCCGCTCCAATTCTAATCAAACTTTTCTCGGCCGTAGGTCTTGCGTATCTGACGGTATTTTTAGGATTTTATATAGCGATAGTAAAGGGATATTTTACATACAGGGAGGCTTTTTGACGATATTTATATAAAAAAGAAGCTAAAAAATGGCGGTTTTTATATATCTGTCTCTTATATTTTTAATAATTTTCGTAGAGTTAAGTAGAAAAAAGTATTTTACGTTCGATTTTATGACATCATTTAATTTCTTTTTTCTAATTTCATATGCGATAACCCCGCTTATTTTAGTCTCATCGGACAATCCTTTCAAATTTTTCGCAAAGGATATGATAAAAGGAGTCTATTATTACGGCCTTTCATCCACTCCCTATCTGATAGCTGCGGCGTATCTGGCTTTTTTGGCCGGTTATTACAACAAATTTTTCAGATCACGTCTGCCTATTTTGATAATAGAGCCCAAATTCGACGAAAAAGCGATAATTAGACTATCTCCGATTTTTGTACTAACCTTGTCTTTTTTGCTGTTTGTATATATCATGCAGTTTGGAGGAGTAAAAGAGGCTTTGATGGCGGCCGAAGCTTATAGAGGAGGAGACTACGAACCTCCGAAATACGGTTTTGTTCAGAGATTTTTCCCCGCCAATACGGTTTTACTTTATTATAGCTATTATAAATATTTTTTAGATAAAGAGTGCAAAAATAAAACTCCCTTTTTATTTCTATTCATTTTCTCATTCTCCTTTTTTATCTTTCTCTTTTTTCTATTTAACAGTAGAGGATATCTGATTATTATTTTGGGTGGAATGTATCTTATTACTTCGATAGTAAATAAAAGATATTATATAACTCAAGTATTGATTTTATCGATAGTGGGAATTTTAATCATTCAAGTGGGAGATCCCCTCTTTTATGCGCTTCCCGATCTCATAGACAACGGATGGGATAGTTTTGTAATAACCTTCACCGACATAATAAAAGAGGAAGAGCAGACAACGGGAGGATTCGAAGAGTTCGTAAGCAACTTCACTCATCCCGTAGTATCTTTGGACTTAAGTTTACAAAGATCGGGCTTTGATATCCCTTTTAGATATCTATCAGATCTTTGGATATCCATACTCTCTCTTCTTCCGGATAAACTCGTAGGTTTCAAAGATCCTTTAAGTGTCAGCAATATAAATACCATTTTAAACAAAGGAGTTTTGAAAGGAACGGTACTTGTGGGAATCCTTGGATACTTCTCTTACGCTCTTGGAGTGATAGGAGTGATTTTGGGAATGTTTTTTTACGGAGTTTTGGGAGGATATTTATCGAGATTTTTCTATCAAAATGCGAAATTCAATAAAACCGTTTTAGTATTTGCATACTTTTTTATCTTCTATTACGGCTATTTCGTATTTAGGGGAGATCCGAAAATCACACTTCAAGAGCTGTTTATTTTGCTCTTTATCATATTCGTTATTCTGATTTTTTCAAAAATTTATATACAAAATCCGACATTAGACGATAGTAATAAAATAGTTTTATCCAAAAGCGGAGAAAAGGGAATATGAGAGAGAATTTGGCAAATTATGAAGAGATCAGCTTCAAATCGCTTCTTTTTATTTTCAAAAAAAATAATATTTTAATAACGTTGATTATTTTAGCGATAGCTTTGTTTTTAGGAAACCTATATTATAAAAAACAGCTTCCGATGTACAAATCATATATAAGTATAGAGCTACCGGAAAGAAATCCGGTAAACAGACCGGCAAACGGCCTTCAAAACATCATAAACACCATAACCATGCCCACTCCCATGGATGTAGAGACGGAAATTGATATCATCAAATCGAAAAAAATCATATCCAAAACCATAAACATAGTTCCGATGAACGTAAGATACTATATAAAAACTCCGCTAAAAGAAAAAGAGCTTTTCAATCCGCCGTTTTTAGTAAAAAATGTAAAATTAAAAGATATCAAAAAGATAAAGTTCGAAATGATACCTTTGGATGAAAATAGTTTCAAACTAAAAATCGCCTCGAAAGACTCCAAATTTTTCAAATACAACTACGGCCAAAAGATCGAATTTACAAAAGGATCTTTCGTCATAAAGAAAAATTCCAAACATATTCCAAAAAAGCAATATATCATATCCTTGAAAAACAAACAGAAAGTTATCAAAGATATTCAAAAAAGAATGAGCGTAACCCCCTCTTCTCTAAGATCTTCGCTCATAGTCGTCGAATACAAAGATTCAAATCCCGTGATACTTCAAAAATTTCTAAATACTCTCGGCAAAGTCTATATAGAAGAAAATATCAAAAAAAGAACTCAATCCGCTTCTTCGACGCTCGATTTCATAAACGATCAATTAAAAAAAGTAAAAAAGAAGCTTGAGAAATCGGCTTTGATCTTGAAAAACTTCAAAAAAAGAAACGAAATTATAGACATTCAAACAAAAACGAGAGAGCTTATAGATGCGGCGGTCAGAGCCAAAGAGGAGCTCGATAGAATCCAAATAGATCTAAGAGCTTTTCAAACCATAAAAAAAGAGGTCAATAAAGGAAATTTCTCCGCACTTGCGGGACTTCAAGTAAGATATCCCGTCTTAGACGATCTTTTGCAGCAGCTAAATAGAGCAAGGATCCAAAAAGAGACGCTTCTTACCGAATATACCCCTTTACACCCAAATGTAAAAAGAGTACAAAACGACATAAAAGAGATAATAAGATCCATAAAAAACGTTTTAGCCGGAATAGAGGGGGATTTAAATCAAA
The DNA here is from genome assembly GCA_013154075.1 of Campylobacterota bacterium. Lineage (GTDB taxonomy): Bacteria > Campylobacterota > Campylobacteria > Campylobacterales > JAADDG01 > JAADDG01. The sequence goes on from JAADDG010000108.1 coordinate 9,140, forward strand.
GAAAAGAGACTCTAAAAAGAAGAGTTGCAGAGCTAAACGCCAAAATAAAGGCTCTGCCTTCAAAAGAACAAACCTTTGCCAATCTACAAAGAGATTACGAAGTAAACGAAAGACTCTACTCCTATCTTCTTCAAGAAAAATCTCAATTCTCCATCGCCAAAGCGGCAAGAGTGGCGGATACGAAAATAATAGACTACGCGGAAAAACCGCTTGAGCCTTATAGCCCCAAAAAGGGACTTATTATGGGAGTTAGCGGCTTTTTCGGACTTCTTTTGGCAATGATGATCGTATATATCAAAGAAAAGAGCGATCCTAAGATAAGGAGTCTAAAAGATATCTACAAAATCTCCTCCATTCCGATATTTGCAACCGTTCCTTTTATAAAAAATAAAGATATTTACAATAAACCCTTCGTTTTGGAAGATAAAAACTCTCTTGAGAGCGAAGCTTTTAGAAAACTGAGAGCCGAAATAGAGTTTGTGGAAACGCCGGGCAGATCAAAAACGATTCTCGTAACATCCTTTATTCCCAATGAGAGAAAAAGCTCCGTTTCTACCAATTTGGCCTCTATTTTCGCAATAGGCGGCAAGAAGACTCTTTTAGTCTCTTTCGATTTCATAACCCCTCAAATTCACAAAAAACTCTCCATTCCGAATTTTGCCGGAACGATAGACATTTTACAAGGGCTGAAGCTAAAAGAGTTGCCCTACAGGCATAAAGATTATCCGAATTTCCATATCATCCCCACGGGAAGCGTCCAAAAAGAGTTTACGGATCTTTTGCAATCCAAATATATGAAAAAATTTTTCGAATATGTAAAATTAAAATATGATTTTATCGTCGTAGATACCTCTCCGATAGAATTAAACCCGGATACGCTGATTCTAACCAGATATGCCGATATAACTCTCTTTTCTATAAGAATAGATTACAGCGAAAAAGATAATATTAAAACTCTTGAAGAATACGTAAAAAAATACAAAATAAAAAATCCCGGATTTGTAGTAAACGGCGTAAAAATCAAAGAGATGGGAGTGAAAAAATATGATCAAAACTATATCTACTACGCTACTCATTAAAATTCTTCTTCTCTTTCCCGCTCTCTTATTTTCAAAAACGCTAAATATAGAGATTTTGCCCCTCTCTACGAAACTATCGGCACTCTATAAAATCGACAAAAAAGAAAACGGATACGATATCACCTACCTTTTCAAAAACAATCTCCGATCACCTCAAAAAATACCGGATATCAAAATAGGATATATAAATCTATCTCCCAAAAAATATATTTACGTTCTAAATACAGCAAACTTTTTGAATCTCACCAAAAGAAAACCAAAACCCAAAATCCTCATAAACGAATCAAAAGAGCTCTACTATCCCATCTCCTACTCTCCCGTAATCGTAGCGGCCGATGACAAAAAAGCCGTAGCCGCGGCCGTTTTGACAAACTTTCCAAAAGATAGATGGGCTTTGGGAGGAGAGATTCACAAAACGAAAAAAGGCTATATATTCGTTTTCACAAACGAAAACAAAAAAATATTGAAACCAAATGAAGAGTTTAAAACCGTCATTTCCGTAAGAGAAGCAAACAAAAAAGATTGGCTATCGGCTTTGAAACCTTATAAAGAGTATTTTAACTCAACATTTACCAAAAATCCTCCCAAAAAAGATCTTCAAACCATCTTAGGAATAGATCTCTCCTATATAGGAGCTGCGGGAGAGATAGGAAACGAGAGAGGATACAACTCTCATACAAGATTGGATCTATACGGATTAAACGGTAAAAATCCAAAATATCACAAAACTTTTCTAAAAGGATTGATAGATTACTGCCTAAAAAACAAAATAAAAAGAGTGATGCTTTGGGCAATTAGCGGAGAGTATTTCAAAAACTGCAAACGAAAACATTGCTTCGATACCAATTACCCTCCTCAATTTATGAGCAATTTACCCCCAAAAATCAAAAAATCCATCGATTTACTGAAAACTTTGAATAAATATGGCATATCTTACGGATTTTGGTGGGGCAGATCGGGAGAAGTGCCGATAAAAAACGCAAAAATCTTACAACCAAATCAATGGAATCCGCAAAAAGTAATCCCACTAAATCCGTTAGAGAAAAATCATCTGAAATTTGCTCTAAGAGAGATCGATTTAGCCGTAAAGAGAGGAGCTAAAGAGATAGGACTCGATGCATACGCAAGAATCTCCCCCTCTTTTCAAATAAAATGGCTCAAATTTCTAAAAGAAAGATATCCTAACGTAAAATTTTGGGTGGAGGGAGTGATGAGCGATTATCTGCACACTCAAGCTTCCCTATTCTTGCAGCCTAAAAACGGATTTTTCAACCCTTCCCTCTCACCCGTTACGTCTCCTCCCCTTTTAGCCTCCTATCTAAATCCCGATTCCGAAATAATCTTATATCTAAAGTATGAGCCCGATAAAAAATATATTCAAAAAACGCTACAGCTTGGCTTCTCTCCGCTTATTACGCCGTATGAATCAAATATCTTCAGACAATAAGACCCGCCTCTTTCAAAAAAGGAGAAGGCGGATAGTCTATCTTTTTGACTCTGTCATATTTGGCATAAGAGAGATACAAAATATCTTTAGCCCTTGTAACCGCTACATAAAAAAGCCTTCTCTCCTCCTCCAAATCTCCGCCTCTGCTAATAAGCTTTCTGTTTGGAAAACGTCCGTCCATCAAATCTATAATATAAACTTCCTTAAACTCAAGCCCCTTGCTCGCATGGACACTCAAAAGATTCACCCCCTCACCCTCGCTCATCTCTTTGCTTCCAAGAAGCATTGCGTTTAGAAATCTCCTGCTATCGGTATAGTTTTTAGAAAGATCAGATAACAAGAGCACTTTTCGCTCTATTCTCTCCAAAGCCTCCTTTTTTAGATCCTCATCCACACTTCCATCCTTCATAGTTGCTCTCTTTTTGGCCAAAGAGTTTGCAATATGCTTAAAAATAGAAGATTTTGCGATGGAGAAAACCAAAGATGTAGGAGAAGAGAGATTTTTGCAATTTTTTACAAAAAGATAAAAAGCATAATAAAACTTCACGCTCTCTTCATTAAATTTGGGGTGTTTCAAAGTCGGATTCGAAAAAAATCTCTCCTCAAATCCGAATTTCCTAAATCTCCCCACACTTCCAAACTCTTCAAAATCGTCAAAAAGCCCAAGCTGATGATTTTTAACCTTCCTTGTTTTAAAGGGTTTTTTTATATTTTTAGGTTTCAAAAGCCCTCTTACGATATCTCCATCCCCCAAAACATACAAAGCATCAAAAAGCTCTTTGGCAAATACCCCTCCGATTCCTTTAGCATATTCAAAAGTATGAATAAAAGCCATCATATCTTTGGGATTTACTATTACACTGTATAGATCGAGCATCGCTTTTATCTCTTTGGTATCAAAAAAGCTAACACCCCCTCTTCTTTTGCAACCCACTCCAAGCTCTCTTAGACTCGCCTCTATTCCGTCCGCACTTGAATTGTTTCTAAACAATACGGCTATTTCATGTTTGGGAGTGGAGGAGTTTTTGATCTTTTCGGCAATAGATCTATATTGATCGAAAAGCTCGTTAAAAACCAAAAGTTTAGGAGGAGGAAATTCACCCTCTCTCGTTACCTCAAGCTCCTTTGGAAAAATTCTCGGATTATTTTTGATAACTCTATTTGCCAAAGAGAGAATCTCTTTTGAAGAGCGGTAATTTTTTTTCAAAACAAAAATCTTCCCATCCTTATATCTCTCTTTGAAAGAGGCGATTATATTGATATCGGCTCCGTTAAAAGCGTAAATGCTCTGATCATAATCCCCTACGCAAAAAAGAGAATCGCTTCTAAAAGAATCAATTAAAGAAGATTGAAGCCTATTTGTATCTTGATACTCATCGACTAAAATTTCTTTGAAAAATATCTCTTTTTCATTCAAAAGATTTTTCATCTCTATCAAAAGATCGTTAAAGTCCACATATCCGAATCTACTCTTAAGCTCCCTAAATTCATCCAAAATATCCTCATAAATAGGAGCAAAAAGCTCATGTTCAGGACTTCTCTCCAACAGCCATTCTCCAAACTCTTTATTTGGAGATCTGTTTTGATAAAGAGAGTACAAATCATACAGATAAGCGGGGGTATAGGGTTTGGTATCGGTTTCAAGATGGTGAAAAACTCTCTTTTCATAAATACTTTTTAAAAGGATCTTTAGCTCTGAGGGCTGTTTTAAAACGACGTTCTCTTTATGCTCTTTTAGAAGTCTATAGCTTACCGCGTGAAAAGTACCCGATTCTATCTTTTTTACTATTTTAGGCTCAAAATATCGTCCAACTCTCTCTATCATCTCAGAAGCGGCTTTATTGGTAAACGTCAAAAGCAAAATCTCTTCTGGTTTTACTCCTTTATGCAGAAGATAACCGATTCTTGCAACTATGGTGGAAGTCTTTCCCGTACCGGCGGAAGCGATCACGAGATTTCTACCAAAAGGCGCGGTTGCCGCTTCATACTGCTCTTTATTTAAAGATCTTAAAGGCAATTTCTCTCCCAAAATTTTTTGCAAAAGTATAACACATAAAAACTACACGTTTACTTTATCATTTTTTGATATAATGAGATGAAAGAGTTCAAAAAAGGAGAAAAAAAATGAACAAAAACGTAAGAAACGGAATATTTATTTTATCTTCGGCATTGATCTTAAGCGGCTGTGCACCTATGCAAGGCCCTAACGCCACGGGAGGAAATCAAAACATATCCAAAACTCAAACCGGAGCACTTTTGGGGGCGGCTTTGGGAGCATTGATAGGAGCGTCGACAAAAGGCCATCATAAACTTCAAAGAGCGGCCATAGGAGCTGCGGCAGGTGCGGCACTCGGCGGAGCGATAGGCTACAATATGGACAAACAGGCTCAACAAGTAGCAAAAGCTTTGGATACGGACGTAAGCACATCTCCGGATGCGGAGCTTGATAGAAGCAAAGATATAATTATCACAAAAACCGACAATTACGTAAAAATAACTTTTAGAGACAGTATGATGTTCCCTACAAACTCGGCCGAGCTTACTCCGACCGCGAGAATGAAAATAAATAAACTAATTCCTATCCTAAAAGAGTATCCTCAAACGATCATCCAAGTAGTAGGACACACAGATAGCAGAGGAAGTTGGGAGTATAATAAAGAGCTATCCAAAAAGAGAGCCGAAACAGTCGGAAACATTCTATATAACAGCGGGCTTCCTAATCAAATATTTGTAAAAGGATGCTCTTTCGATAAACCTTTAGTTCCTAACACCACACCCGAAAATATGGCACTAAATAGAAGAGTGGAAATCTATCTATATCCTAACGCAGAGTCTATCGTAGATCCTTGTAAATAATCTCCTCTTTCGAGGAGGTTATTTAACCTCTTTATCTATCCAATCTAAATAGCCTCTAAAACCGTCACTAATAGGCAAAACGATTATTTCAGGTACTTCATAATTATGATTCTCTTTGATCACCTTTTCAATCTCTTTATAAAGTGACATTTTCGTTTTTATATTCAAAAGGATCTCTTTGGAGTTTTCAATCTTTCCCTGCCATCTGTAAGAACTCTCGATCTCATACGATTGTATACAAGCGGCAAGATTATTTTGAAGCAAAATTTTGGAGATAGTTAAAGCTACATTTTTATCATCGGTAGTAGTTTGAATTACACAGTAATCCATTTTAGTTCTTTTTAGTAGATTTTCTCCCCGCAAAAGCGGGGAGAAGAGAAATTAATGGAGATCTCTCCATTTGCTCGCTTTCCATAGGTAAGCGAAAATAGTGAAGATTACGAAATAAAGAATGATTTTGAGAGTAACCGACTCTCTCTCATCTTTCTTTCTATCTCCAACTTTCTCAAAGTAAGAGATAATTTTCTCGGCATTCTCTTTAGTAACACCGACTCTCGGCATAGCCGTTCCATGAAGAACTCTTTGAGGCTCACCCATAAAATTCATCAAATGCTCCTCACTCTTAGCTCTAATGATGATAGAGAGATCAGGAGGAGTGGTACCCAAATATTTTTTCAAATTCTCTTCATAAGTAGCGAGTTTCAAATTAAACTCAGCTTTTTGTTTATCGGTCTCAAGTTTAGGTTTCTCTCCTATTACCGTCCATTTATCATATTTTACGTTGTGACATCTACCGCACGCATCGATAAAAACTTGCTTATCATCAAGCTTTTTAGGCGCTATAGATTTCAAGTAAGCTACGATATCGGCAACCTCTTGATCCAAATCTCCGCCAAGTCCCATAAAGGCAGTCATTGGGAAAGGTCTTTTGTCGTTGAACTTATGCTCGACCATCAAAGCGTGAGCCGGATTTTTGATAAGGTTTGCCAAAAATTTCTCATCGTAGATAGCACCGGCATTGCTTAGATCGGGAGGCATAACACCAAAAGAGGCGGAGGCGCTTACAGGATCCATAGGAGCCGCCATTCCTTGAGATTTTACACCGTGACATCCAACACATCCGGCATTCATAAAAGTCTCAGCACCTTTTTTAGGATCACCCTTCTTATTCAAAGGCTTAAGATCGCTATATTTATAATCCACCGGCTCTATATGCTCATGCATCTGAGAATGAGCGAACGGCTCGACACCTATATACGTCAAAAGAGTAAAAAATACGACTACAGCTAAAATCTTCAATTCTCTCATGCAGCACCTCCTACACTTTTAGCCTCTTTTTTGGTAATGATAGGAAGCACTACCAACAAGAGAATCAAGAATGTAATAGAAGCGAAAAATCCTATCCAAGCGTTAATACCGGTAGGAGGAAGTTTTCCGTAAACCGTTAGAATAATCATATCTATTAAAAGGATCCAGAACCAATATTTGAAAGCTCCTCTTTTATGAGCCGGAGCAACAACCGGACTTCTATCAAGCCAAGGCAATAGGAAAAAGATTACGTTTGCGATTCCAAACGCCGCCAAACCTATATCCATAGCAGAGAAAGGACCTACGTCGAAGAAGAATCCTCTAAGTACCTCGTAACTCCACAAGAAATACCACTCGGGATAGATGTGAGGAGGAGTTTTCATCGGATTAGCCGGCTCGAAGTTGATCGGATCCATCGCAAATTCGTAATGGAAACCTACCAAATAGAAATAAAAGATCATAAATACGCCAACAACAAATAGATCTTTTGAGATAAATACCGGCCAAAAAGGAATAACTTTAGACTCTCTTTTTTGTCCGTTTTTATATTTCTCGGCCTCATAATCGAAATCTATATCCTCTCCCTCTTGATTGTTAACGTGAGGAATTCTAAGAGAATAGAAGTGAAGACCTATGATAGCCATGATGATCAAAGGCAACAACAATACATGAAGCATGAAAAATCTTGTCAAAGTGGAATCTGCTACGTAAAAGTTACCTCTGATCCAAATAACCAAATCCGGACCTATTACGGGAATACCTCCAAATAGGTTGGTAATAACTTGAGCCGCCCAATAGCTCATTTGTCCCCAAGGAAGCATATATCCGCTAAAAGCTTCGGCAGAGAAAGTAACAAAAAGCAGCATACCGCTTATCCAAATCATCTCTCTACCTTGCTTATAAGAACCGTAATAGATTCCCGTAAACATATGGATATAGATCACCAAGAAAACAACGGAAGCCGCGACACCGTGCATATGCCTCCAAAGCCAACCGAAATGCACCTCTTGCATAATCGTATAGTTTACGCTATCGAAAGCCAAATTTACATCCGGCTTATAATACATAAGTAGGAAAATTCCGCTTACTAACAAAATAGTAAACATCGTCATCAAAACGACACCCATAGCCCACAAAAAGTTGATATTTTTGGGCACCCAATACTCAGCAGCCAAAACCTTCCAAAGCGTCTTAATGGCCAGTCTCTGATCCAGCCACTCGCTTATACTGTTTGCTTTTGAAAAATGCGCCATCCTCTCTCCTCCTACGCTTTACCGACTATTTTTTTGTATTCAGGTCCCTCTTCGCCAAGAACCAGTTTCGTTCCCTCTATTTTAAAAGGAGGAATATC
>JAADDG010000174.1 GCA_013154075.1 Campylobacterota bacterium
TCATAGGAGAAGTCCAACCCAAAAAGCTGTAAGTGGTACCTATAGGACATACGTATTTACACCAGGCTCTTCTTGAAAAGAAAATCTCTATTGCCAAGATCACCAAAACCCAAACTACGGCCAAACTCCAGCCATATACTATAAATCTACTCAAAATTCCCACAGGATTTATAATCTCAAAAACCAAATACCCGTCAATAAACGCGGCTGCCAAAAAGATCACCCAAAAAACGTATCTGACTCTCGGATCGAATTTTCTCTCTTTGATGATTCTTTTGCTAACGAGTTTTTGGTGAAAATACTCCCCTATTTCGCTCAAGAGCCCATACGGACACACCCATCCGCAAAAAGCCTTACCGCCCACGATAAAATAGAACAAAGCTATAGTAGCCGTTCCTATGATAATATTCGTATGAATGTGATGTTCGGCTGCCAAAATCTCCAAAGCCGCAAAAGGATCTATCAAATGAAATCCCAAGAGTCTCGATCCGGTAAGCGTTCCTTCCAAAAACTGAATGTCTATATGATAAGATAGGAAAAAAGCCAAATTTATAACGATAACGCTAAGCCACCTCCAAAACCTCCAAGTCGGCCTTATCTTACCCTCTCTCGTTTTATAATAGAGAGTAGATAAAATGGGAGTGTTTATTAGCTCCCTTACCGAAGCCGTATATTTGTCCACTTTTTATCCTTTTTCTCTATTGTTTACTCTCTTGTAGTTTTTGAGCAAATTCACTTATCTCTTTAGCCAACGCTTTTAGATCCTCATCCTTCATATTGTTCAAAAGTCCGAACATTACGTAATTTTTTCTCTTTCCGCTTTTGAAATCCATCAAAGCCTGATAAATTTCCGATTCGCTTTTGCCGATGAGTTTCGGTCCTATAGCTCCGCCTCCGTTGATTCCGTGACAAGAAGCGCAGTTTCTTCTATACAAAGGACTAACTTCAAACGCCGACATTCTTCCGGCTTTCTCTTTCAAGACTTTAAGTTTTTTCTCCTCTTCGCTCTCTTCTTTAGTTTTAACTTGTGTTTTAGAAGAAATTTGCTGCTTTGTAACAGGAACTTCTAATTTAGATTTTTCAATAACTTCTTTTATATGCTGTAATTTCTGAGCTTCGATATCGAGTTTGGCCATATACAAAATCGCCGCCAACGTCAATGCCCCCGCGATACCCGCTATAATGTGTCTAACCATCTCTTATCCTTTTATCCTATTTTCTTCTTTAATCTTTTGCACTTTTTTATTAAATTCCGCAACCTCGTCGGCTAAAGCTTTAAGTTTTTCGTCACTAAGCATTCTTACAAGCTGAACCATCAAAACATTCTTTCTTTTTCCGCTTTTAAATTCCTGAAGCTGTTTATATATATAATCTCCACTTTTACCAAGCAAAGAAGGACCTATAATACCATTTGCATAATCATCGTGACAAGCCGAGCAATAAATCAAAAAATCTTTGCTAAGTTTATTGGCCAAAAGAGCTATTTGAACTCTTTCATACTGATTTTTCACCCTTCTATAAGCTCCAAGCCTCGTAAAAGCCGCTTCATCTTCCACTTTTTCCTTTTTACCTTCAGCCGTATTGTATGAATAATAAAATTCTCCCTTATCCATTTTATTGGATTCAACATTTTTTTGTTCCTTGACGGCACCTTCTGTAACTTTTATCTCTTTCGAAGGAGCGACTTCGCTCTCTTTTTCTTTCTTTTCTCCGCAACCGATAAACATCGTTCCTATAACGGCAGCAGTTATTAATATAGATCTAACTTTCATATCAAGCCTTTTTATAGATTTCTTCATAAGTTGCTCTCGGAACGATATCCAAAACATTTGTAGGACAAAGCTCTACACAAGCTCCGCATCCTACACATTTTTCTCTAATTTCGGGTACATATCCGCCGTTTTTGGCAACCATACCTATCGCCAAAGAAGGATCGGGATGATAAGGACACAAGTCCGCGCATATCGTACACTGTTTACCGCCTCTAAATTTCTCAAGCTTTTTTAAAACCTCTATTTGAAGCTCTCTTTTTTCACTCGGATTTGGAATATCTTCTATCTTTCTTTCTCTTCTCTCTTTAGAAGTCAAAACGGTAGTATGATCATAAATTCTATCTATCGCACTATCGGGTACCGGCTTGTTATGCAGAGCCAAACAAGCATTTTCGTTTACTATTACGGCCATTCCCATATGTACATACTTAAGCTCATCTTTTTCATGATCCAAAGCACCGCTCGGACAAGCCAAAATACAAGGGAAAGCTTTACACAAATAGCAGCCTCTTTTATGAGGATCTATATATGCCGTTCCCACTCCAGCTTTACCGTTCACATCTTCAAGCAAAATGGAATCATAAGGACATACTTGCAAACATTGCCCGCATTTGATACAAAGGGCCAAAAAATCCTCTTCATCCACAGCCCCGGGAGGTCTCAATCTAAGCTCCTCCGGTTTGAAATAGTGCGCTCCGTATATACCGGCCGCGGCAGCAAGCCCCAAGACTCCCAAACCCGCCATCTTCTTTACGAAATCTCTTCTCTTCTTATCGGTCATAATATCTCCTCTTCATACATCAAAGGCTTAGGATCGGTAACCAGCTTGATAGGTTCCGAAAAAGGCGCCAATTTAGCTATAAAATTCATAATGGAGATTACGGGAGATCCGTAAAAAAACCTTACATTAGGATTCAAAAGCCACATTTTATCGGCATAATAATAGAGAGTATAAGGAGTGTCTCCTATACCGTCTCCGTTTTTATCCAATCCCTCGTAATCGTCCCAATAGTTCTCCTCCCAATGATTCATCACCGAATGTATTCTTCCCTGTCCAGAATCATCGAAAACATTCTCCATATTTCCTTTAAAAACGTTTCTTTTTAAAACGTTATTTACACTCAAAGAGTGAAAATGAGCCCCGATCGAATTGTAAAGAATTCTATTGCCTATCAAATAATTTTTAGCAGTAGGATCGAAAGGCGATCTATCCAAATAAAATCCTTTAGCACAATAAAGAATCGTATTGTTCTTTATCTTAAAGTTGGACGCATCTTTTAATCCTATACCTATACCGGTGGTTCCTATAGAACTCATTACCGTATTGTTCTCGGCTATCGTATCTTTCGAATACATAAAAAATATACCGACACTATTATGTTTATAGGTATTATTTCTAACTATATTTTTACCAGCATACATAAAGTGAAGGCTATACCTTCCGTACTCTCCGAGATTCTCTTCTATTACGTTTCCGTGACTGTACCAAACTACGAAATCTCTCGATTTGTATAGATGATTTTTCTTAAGCAGATTATCGTTGCTATACCATAATCTAACGCCGTCACCTCTAATACCGAGCGGAAACTTTTTGGAAGTTATGTAATTTCCGATTATTTTGGAGTGGTGAACGTTTTGCAAATCTATCCCAAAAAGACAATCTACGATTTTGCAATTTTCTATGGTACAAAAATCGGAGTCTTTTACCGATATCCCCGCATCCACTCTCTCATGCTCGTTTCCGCTGTTCGTAATTTTCAAATTTTTCAAAATTACGTTTGAACTTCTAATTTTTATTACGGTATCGTTTCCATCGCCTTCAATGATCGTCTTATCACCCTTTCCGACAATCATCAAAGGCTTATTAATCACTATATTTCCTTTAAAAACCCCTTCGGGAAGTTCGAGTTTAGACCCTGCTTTAACTTTATCTATATAGCTTTGCAGGCTTTGAGCTATGATAGAATCGATCAAAAAAATAATAAGCAGGGCAACTTTTCTCATCACGCCTCTTTATGCTCTCTTCTATACTTTTTCTTAGAAAT
>JAADDG010000071.1 GCA_013154075.1 Campylobacterota bacterium
CTATCTTTGTTGCTGCATCCATTTTTATCCTCCTCCTCCTTCTCATTTCTCTAACTATATCATATGTAACCTGAGAAGATTAGGAGTACATATAAAGCTTTTGAGATTCTTTAAATTCACTATCCTTTATTATTTGCATTAAAATAGTAGTTTTCCCCACTCCTCTGCTTCCGTAAATAGCCGTTAATTTAGCACTTGAGTTCAGTAAATCATCATAAATATATCTTTTAAAAGAGGGTAAAGGTTGTCTTAATTTGAGGCTATATAATCTCTTTGCATATTCCAACTTTTCGATCATTATAAAACCTTTGGCAAATTAGTCTAATGCATTATACTAAAATAGCAAATTTAAGTCTAATACATCGAACCAACTTTATTCAGACTTCTATTTTTTGGCAAAAGATTTCAAAAGAAGATAGATAATTAAGATCTCGACAGCCAAAAGAAGGTAGTGAAGATAGTAAACTTGAGTATTTTTATCAAATCCGTCAAGAGAGAGATAAAAAAGATAGCTAAAAACCATCCCAAAAAGATATCCTATCTGCTTTGCGATATCTACTTTCGTCAAAACCACAGCTTTTTTCACTATGAGAGTCTCAGCTCTAACCAAATAGGATCCGAACATAAAAGTCAGCTGATATCCAAGATAGATCAAAAGAGCGCTTTTATAAGTATAGGGATCTATCAAAAAAAGAAGTATCAAACATAAAATTACAACCTCTACAAAAAGAGAAATTTGAAAATATCTTTTGATATTTAGAAGAATATCGTAAAATTTGGCCACAACAAGCATCCCAACAGCCAATAAAATTCCCCCGAGAGAAAAGATGGAAGGTTTCAAAGGAGAGTAGATAACAAAAACCGACCCCACGGAGAGGCCGGTAAAAAAGGAGTTTAAAAATTTATACTTTATATAGTATCTTAATCTAAGCTTCAAAATCCGCCTCTAAATCCTACGTAAATCGATCTTGGCCTGCTTCCGTATCCGTAAACTTCTTGGTATCTCCTATCAAAAACATTATACGCGTTTACAAACAGATCAACATCGGAAAAGAGAGCATAAGAGGCGCTTAGATTCGTGACGTTGTATTTGCCGGTTTGAATCGTCTTAGCAAAATCGTCATACCTCTCTCCGATATAATATCCGTTTATATTCAACGTCAAATCGGATAGAGGATACCAGCTAAGAGAGTAAGATATTTTATCTTTAGCTCTTCTTGGCAGATCTCTTCCGCTTGAATCCTTTGCATAAAGTCTGCTATATCCTACATCCAAAACAAACTCATCCAAAAAGGCTCTTTTAAAAGATACTTCAAACCCTCTAAACTTACTCTCTCCATCAAAATTTTTATAATACTCATCCCCATACACATTCCAATCGGGATCGAACCAGCTTATGAGATCTTTGACTCTCTCTTTAAAATAACTTACTTTAAATCCCGCAAACTCCACTCCCACATCATAGCTTACACTCTTCTCAGGCTCCAAAGAGAGATTGCTTTTACCCCAAGGATTTATCATCTTTATTTGATTTGGAGGATTGTAAGCGGATCCGATATTCGCAAAAACGGCCCCTTTGTTTGAAAAAAAGTATTTAATTCCCACTTTACCCGTAAATTGATTATCGAAAGCGTCGTAAAAATCTCCCCTTATATTTTCGCTAACCAAAAAATTTCCAAATCTATTTTTATTAATTAAATAGATCCCCTTTTGATCGTAATCTACCTCTCCCTCTTTATCAAAAGTATCTTTGTAGAAACTCTCAAATTTCTCATACTCCGCTCCCAAAACCAATAAAGAGTCCTTTCTATAAGAGATAGCGTCTTTGATCTCTATCTTTTTGCTTTTACCCTCAAAATAGTTCACACCCCAAGAGGCATCCAAAAAATCTCTTTTAGTAACGGCAAAATCCGTATGTAAAGAGATCTTATGAATATCGATATTTTTATTTGCGTTTAAAAAGTAGTAATTAAATCTATATTTATCGTCGTTTTTGGAATTCGGATCGGGAGCGAAAGTAGCGGGATCATAACCGTCCGCTTCGTTAAAAGCGTTTATATATCCGCCTCCCGCCTCCACTTTTCCATTTTCCATATCATAGCCGACTCTCATATTGAAAGTTCTATTTATATATCCGTCGGCTTCGAAATCTCTCGGATTCTCAAGAGGGGGAGTAATAGCCGAAAATCCTTCGTTTTCAAAAAAAGAGAAGTTTAAAAGATAGTAGAATTTATCGAAAGAGTTTTTTAGATGAATGGAAGTGCTTTTTGCCTTGAAACTTCCAAGATAAAAATCAAAATCTATCCCTTTGCTATCGTCGGTGATGATATTAATCACTCCGGAGGCCGCATCGGCTCCCCAAACTCCGCTCAAAGCTCCCTTTATAATCTCGACTCTCTTTACGTTCGAGAGTCTCAAATGCTCTATCCTCGCACCGCTTATATCGCTTGGATCGTTAAATCTCACACCGTCTATCAAGACAAGAAACTTATCGCTCGATAAACCCCTTAGATACAAAGATGAAGCCTTCCCTTCTCCTCCATTAGAAGCTACACTCGCTTCCGAGACAAACTCAAAGAGATCTCTTAAACTTTTTATACCTCTTTCTTGAAGCTCCTCTTTTGTAATAACCTCCACATCATCCGTCACATCCATCAAACTCTCCTTCTCTTTAGAAGCACTCACCACAACCCTATCCAGCTGAGCTATCTCGCTTGCAAGCGCATTTAAAGAGACTGCGGCTACGGTTGCGGTAATGGCGGCTAAAGAGAAGTATTTTCTTTTGAAACCTTTGGCCATCTTATATCCTTTCATAAAGATTTTGAAATTAATCGCACCTCTTTGCACCCAATTTCAAAATCTCCTCACAACTAAATCCGGCCTTTTTTCTTGCCTCTACATTGACGTAAGGCCTATGCTTTTTCAAAAGATTATATTTTTGCAAAATATCAAAATAGATATTTTCACTTACTCCCCTCTCTTTGCAAAGATACCTAAACCATTTATTCCCTTTATAAACGTGAGAGATCTCCTCTTTGTAAATGATTTTCAAAGCCTCCAAAACACTCTCTTTAAAGGGATGTTTACTGCTATCCACTTTTTTCATAATCTGAGGATTTACGTCCAATCCTCCCGCTTCGTAATATCTCGGCACCACGGCCATTCTCTCCAAAATATCCTCTTTGCTCGCATAAGCTGCGTCCATCAAGCCGGAGTGAACTGGAAAATCTCCATATTTATATCCCAAAGATCTCAAAATCTCCTCAAGCATCTTAAAGTGCCTTATCTCTTCCAAAGCCACTTCAAGCCAATCTTTCTTAAACTCTTTTGGCATAAAAGGGTATCTGTATACCGCATCAACGGCCAAATCTATGGCGCTATACTCTATATGAACTATCGAATGAAGAAGTTTAGCCATCCCCTCATCACTATCAAAATTTTTTCTAAGAGGCAGCGTCTTGGGATCTACTATTTTGCAAATTTTTGCGTAAGATGGGGTGTTTATATCTTTTGGAGAGAAATCTTTATCAAACTCCTCTCTATCTAAAAGCAAAAAGGCCCTTTTTATAAGAGCCTCTTTCTCCTTAATCGAAGAAGTTTGAAGAATACTTTCTAAAACTTCGTAAAATTTCAAAACTATTCCTATTCGTTTGCGATCGCGTCAAGCTGATAGAAGTAATTGGTAGCCTTTACAAATCCGTCCACACTTCCGCAATCAAACCTTTTGCCTTGAAATTTGTAAGCCAACACCATCCCTTTTTTGGCCTGTCTCAAAAGAGCATCGGTTATCTGAAGCTCTCCGTTTTTACCTAC
>JAADDG010000189.1 GCA_013154075.1 Campylobacterota bacterium
AATTTTCTTGGCAAAGAGGGAGAATCTGCCCGTTATTTTAACGGGAGGCGTGTTTCAGAATAAAACTCTTTTAACTATTTTAAAAGAAGAGTTTGAGAGGGAAAAAATTGAGTACTTTTTTCAAACTTCCACTCCTATAAATGACGGTGGAATAAGTTTGGGACAAGTGTGGAGGGTGATTAAAGAGGCTTAGGGTTTTTCTTTCCTTGTAAGGAAGGATAAAAATGTGTATAATTATCCTTATAAGGAAGGATAGATGAAGGATGTATTTAAGCTTTTAATTATTGATTTTTTAGGCTACTCGACGATTTCAAATATCCACATCTCATGATCTCTTTTTTGTTGGATCTCTATTAGTTTTAGATCTTTGAAGGGGTGGGATTTTAGTTTTTGGAAGGTATCTATTTGATTTTTGGCTATCTCTCTTGCTATTTTGCCTCTGTAGGCTTTTGCCCAGTGACTTACCGTTTTGCCGTTTTTTAAGAACTTCATCTTTACGCAAAATGGAGGTTTGTAGAACTTTTCGTAAAAACCGGCTCTCAGATCGAGTATCTCATCCTCTATTTTTATATTTTTGCATTTTTCTTTGTAATATTTTTCAGGTTTTAGATCTCCTATTGCCTCGCCTTGTTTTAGTTTGTAAAAAGGGATTTTATCTTTTGCGCAAAGCATGCCAAAGAGGTTTGAGAAAATTATTAAATTGTTTTCTAAAAATATTTTGGCTTCTTCATCTAAAGAGGCATAATCCAAATACTCATAAGCAACTCCCGTATATCTTTTGATTGCTTTTTTGGTTGGAGAGTTGAAAATATCTATATCCAAAAGCTCTTTTGTTCCAAAAAGTTTTTTTAAGCTCTCTTTATTGGCGTTTTTTACGAAATAATCGTATGTTTTTAGGATCTCATTTCTATCGATATCAAAACAAAATTCCCTTTTTTCATCATCTCCGCCTAAACTTTTGGCTTCGCTTGGCGCAAAAAGTATTTTCATATCTCCATTACCTCTTTTAAATCTATCTCCTCTTTCAAACACTCTAATTTTAGCTTATCATCTTCTCCGAAACATCCCGCATAGATATATTTATCATCTTGGAGTCTAAATATCTCTATCGTTTTTGCCAAAGGATCCACTAAAACATACTCTTTTATTTTGCAAGATTCATAAAGATCTTTTTTAACCGTTTTGTCTTTATAAGCGGTGGAAGGTGATAGTACTTCAAAAACCGCACAAGGAAGTTTTTCATCTTCGCAGTATAAAATTATATCGGGCTGGACTATATTTTTCTCTCCTTTACATTCCAATACAAGATCAAAAGGAGCGATTCTTGGTTTGCAGTTGGTTTTGTTTTGAATAGTTTTTAATTTTACTGCTATATTCAAAACAACATCTTGATGAGCTGCACTTGCTCCTCCCATCATATAGATTTTTCCAAAAATCAGCTCATATCTCTCATTCTCAGGAGCGTTTTTAACGATTTCTAAAAAATCTTCATAGGTGTAGTGTTTCTCTTTTAGAGCTTCCATGATGACTCCTTTTGTCTATTTTACTATATTTTTGAGCTAAAAATAAGGCTTTGGAGTATCTCTTTTTGCTTTTGTTTTGAGTAGTTGAATTTAAATTCCGCTTCTTTTAGGTAGTAGAAAAAGTTATCTCTATTTATTCCTTTATATTTTAGGATAAACTCTTCGAAAAATTCCCAAAATTTTGTGATTTGGTTTTTGTGGGAAGTTAGTTTCGCCACTCTGTGGATCTTTAGAAATCTTTGAAACTCTTGATAATATAGCTCATCGAGTCCGTCTTCCAAAAAAGATGGTTTGAAGCGGGAGAGATCGGGCATAAGAAGGTTGTAAACTTTGCCTCCGTAATCGAAAGTTAGGAAGTTGTAGGCATCGAATATATTTTTTTTGTCTCTTCTTTTGCTCTTTTGAAGATATAGATATTCGTCAAATTCCAAAACCTCTTTTTTCTTTTCATACTCCTTTTCTAAAAAGAGGGCTATTAATTTTCTGAAATGATCGTATCTCTTTTTGACGGTGATGTAGTTTAGATTTAGTTTTTCGGAGCATTTCAAGGCGTTTAGATCTTCGCAAAAACATTTGATTAAAGATAGCTCTTTTTTAACCTTTAGGGGGCTAAACTTTCTTTTGCAGACTTTGCACTTTCTATATCCGTTTTTTAAAAGATAGGTTTTGTTTTTACAATATATGCACTTCATGGCTTTTTGTTTTTGTCTTTTGTTGTATTATAGTAAAATTGTATGAAAAGAGAGTTAATTTGCAATGGATGAAAATGAGGGATGTAGTTGTTTTTAAAGATGGGGAGATTGAAATCCCTACAAAGGTTGATAAAGATAGTATTTGGGTTACACAAAAACAGCTTTGTGAGCTTTTTGAGAGAGATAAATCGGTTATCTCAAGGCATATTAGAAATATTTTTAAAAGTGGTGAATTGGAGAGAGATTTAGTTGTTGCAAAAATTGCAACAACTGCGAGTGATGGGAAAACGTATCAAGTAGAATATTATAATCTGGATGTAATTATTTCAGTTGGATACAGAGTAAATAGTAAAAAAGCTACAAAGTTCCGCCAATGGGCTACAAAAATTTTAAAAGAGTATATTATAAAGGGGTATGCTCTAAATAAAGAAAGGGTTGAGAAGAGATTTGATGAATTTCAAAAAGAGATAGAATTACTTACAAAAGTGATAAAAAATCAAGATCTAAGAGAGATTGAAGCTAAAGGTTTTTTGGATATTGTTACAAAATATGCTAAAAGCTGGATTTTATTAAATAGATTTGATGAACAAAATTTAGATATGCCAAAAGGTAAAGAAGCTAAATTTATTTTAGATTATGATGAAGCAAAAGAGGCAGTAGCCGAGCTTAAAAAAGATCTTTTGGCTAAGAAGGAAGCAGCCGAGATTTTCGGCATTGAGAGAGAAAATAGTTTTAAGGGAATTATTAGAAATATTTACCAGACATTTGGAGGAGTTGATTTGCTTCCTACAATAGAGGAAAAAGCGGCAAATCTTTTTTACTATATCGTAAAAGATCACCCTTTTACCGACGGTAACAAGAGAATCGGTTCGTTTATGTTTATTTTATTTTTATCAAAGAATAACTATCTTTATGATCAAAGAGGTAATCTTAAAATAAATCAAAATGCCCTTGTGGCTCTGGCTCTTTTGATAGCCGCCTCAAAACCGAATGAGAAAGATTTGATTATAAAGTTGATAGTAAATTTGATAAGTGAAGAGGTTGTCTATTAAAAAAGATTTTGATTATAGTTAATAACATATTAAGTTTCTTTAATAAAAGAGATATATCTTGTAAATTTAACTTCAAAGAGAGGAAAGCTTGAATCGGACTTGGATATTTTGTGTGATCAAATTCGTGCGATAGATATCAATAGAATAAAGTCCGACTCTATTGCAAAATTAAGTGAAAGAGAGATGATGGAGGTGGAAGAGATGGTTAAGATAATTTTAGATTTTGAGTGAGAGATATATTTTAGCTTCCAAAATAGTTCCAAATCTACATAAGAAATCTGCTCCTTAACCTCTATTTTACAAAAACTCAATATAATTAGGCATTTATGAATGATTATTCATTTAGGAGACAGGTATGGGTTCCCTCTCTTTGGTTTTGATTTTTTGGTATGGCATTTTGCACGCTTTCGGTCCCGATCATTTGACGGCTATTGCCGACTTTAGTATCGGAAAGAGCAGAAAGAAGACGCTTTTAATTACGGTGGCTTTTGCCATCGGGCATGGAATCTCTTTGTTTATTTTTGCGAAAATTTT
>JAADDG010000054.1 GCA_013154075.1 Campylobacterota bacterium
TAATAATAGCCACAACCAAAAATAAAGAAGATGATGAAATAATCTCTCTTTGCGAAAATTTAGAAATAAAATATTTCAGAGGAGATGAAGAGGACGTACTAAAAAGATACTATGAAGCGGCTACTCATTTCAAAGCCGAAAAAGAGGACATAATAGTAAGAGCCACCTCCGATTGTCCTCTAATCGATCAAAATATTTTAAAAAAAGCGATAGATCTCTATAGTGTATATAATTGCGATTATGTAAGCAATACGATCCTTAGAACCTATCCAAGAGGCTTGGATGTAGAGGTGTTCGGCTACAAAGCTTTAAAAGAGGCGCACGAAAAAGCGAAAGAGAGCTACGAAAGAGAGCACGTAACCCCATGGATCATAAAAAATAAAAAAACCGCTTACTTAATTGACGAGCATGACAACTCCCAATATAGATTGACTCTCGATGAAGAGGAGGATTATAAAGCCATAAAAGAGGTATATGAGCTTTTAAACTGCAAAACCGATTTCGATTACAAAACATTGATAAGAACATTAAAACTATTTCCGTACGTAAGTGCCATAAATCAAAATATACAACAAAAAGAGTATGAATATTCTCTTTAGATGCGACAGCTCCGATAAAATCGGCCAAGGACACATAAGAAGAGATATAATTTTGGCCAAAAGATTAAAAAAAGAGAATAAAATCTTTTTTGCCGTGAGAGATCTGCCCAAAAATGCAAATTATTTGATAGATGAAGCGGGATTTGAAAAAATCATCTTAAAAAGCAACGATTTTGAGGAACTAAAAGAAACGATACAAAAAAATAAGATAGACTTTTTAATTATCGATCACTATGAGATAGATTTAGATTTTGAACAAAAACTAAAAACCCTAAAAATCAAAACGGCCGCTTTTGATGACTTTTATGCTCCTCACGCAACCGACATTGTAATCAATCCAAATCTCTTTGCAAACAAAAAAAGATATTCCCAAGAAGTATGGATCCCCTCCCCTCTAATAGATAAAAGATTTTTTATAAAAAAGAGAAGATTTCCCAAAAAACCGAACAAGGCCCTAATAGCTTTCGGCGGAAGCGATCCGAAAAACTGCTCCGTTAAAATCCTAAAACAACTTCCCAAAAAATGGCAAATTACGGTAGTGACAACCTCTTCGAATAAAAATCTGCGTAAACTAAAAAAAATAAAAAATATAAAATTAATAATCGATTCCAAAAATATGCCAAAACTCTTTGAAGAGCACGATATAGCCCTAATTTCCGCAAGCACCCTCTCTATAGAAGCGATAGCCTCCAAAACCCCTTTTATAGCGATAAAAACCGCCCAAAACCAGCAAGAAGTCTTTAGATTCCTAAAACGAAAAAGATTCAAGACATTAGATAAAATAAAAAAAATAAAAATACCTGCAAAAGAGTATAAAATTATGCAAAATAGAGCGAAACTTTTCAGATTAAAGAGGCAAGATGGAAATTAAAGATTTTATAAATCTATCTTTGAAAGAGAATATGGAAATTCTAAAAATTAGAAACTCTTTTAAAGTTAGAAGATGGATGTATAATAGCAAAAAGATATCTTATAAAGATCACAAAAACTTCATAAAAGCTCTAAAAAAATCTAATCAAAAATATTTGCTTTTGAAAGAGAAAAACAGAATAATAGGCTCTTTTAATCTAAAAGGTGAGTTTATAGGACTCTATCAAAATCCTCTCCTAAAAGGAAAAGGAGAGATGATTTTAAAAAAGGCTTTGGATTTTGCAAAGCAAAAAGGCTTAAAAAAAGTCTATCTCGAAACTCTCTACAACAACAAAAGGGCGATAAAACTCTACAAAAAAACGGGCTTTAAAGAAGTAAAAAAGCTTTACAAAAACGCAAGAGTAATTCTTTTTCAAAAAACTCTATAAATTAATTTCATTTTTTTCCGATATTCGTAAAAATCCTAATACAAATAGAGAGAAAAAAATGAATCTGTTTAAAAAAAACCTGCAAGCTTTAAAAGAGGTGGACGAATCTTTAGCAAAGAAGCTTAAACAAATAAAAAGCAATAAAAAATATGAGGTATTCGTAGGGAACGATCCTGCGAATATCAACATAATAGATATGGAGAAAAAAGAGCCCCTCTATTTAGGCCAGCCCGTAGAAGAGACGATCTCTTCTTTGGAAAATCTGCGAAACAAACAAAAATATCCGTTTTTGTACTTTTTCGGTCTTGGAAACGGAATACTTTTTAAATTGATATTTGAAACTTTCATTTCACTAAAGAGAGTTACAGTTTTTGAACCGGAACTTGAAATAATTTATATAGTTTTAAATTTAGTGGATCTATCCGACTACATAAAAGAGGAAAAACTTCAAATAATTCACTTGCAAGATCTAAATTTTACAAAAGCGATATCAATCTTTGTCAAAAAAGACTCAACTTTATACTCAAAACTCTACTCTCTTGAAATAACCACACCCTATTACGTTAAAAAGTACAAAAATAAAATAATCGAAGTAAACTCCCTAATGACAAGAGCGATAGAGCATCTGATATTTTCGGTCGGAAACGATACGATAGATTCTCTAATCGGTTTGGAACACCACATATTGAATGTAGAGAAGATGCTTGAGACTCCGCCTTTTCAGACATTCATCAACAAAGCCAAAAACAGCGATATAGCGGTGATAGTCTCCACCGGTCCATCTTTGATGAAACAGCTTCCGCTTCTAAAAGAGATCCAAAACAACGTAAGCATTCTATCGGTGGACGCAAGTTTCCCGATTCTCTACAAACATGGAATAAAACCCGATTTTGTTTTCTCTTTAGAGAGAGTCGAAGCTACGGCGGGATTTTATGAAAATCTTCCGAAAGAGGCCTTTGAGGGAGTCACTTTTCTAATCACCTCCATAGCTCACAAAAAGCTGCTTGAAAACATAAAAGGCGGAAATCTTCAAATCAATATGAGACCTTTTAGATATTTGATGTATTTCGAAAACGATCCGTGGGGCTACCTTGGAAAAGGAATGAGTGCCGCAAATATGGCTTTTGAATTTGCTTACTATGCGGAATATGAAAAGGTGGTTTTAATAGGGCAGGATCTTGCTTTCGGAGAGGATGGAGCAAGTCACGCAAAAGAGCACACAAGAGGCACGAAAGATGTCCACAAAAATATCCAAACAGTAACTCTCCCCGCATACGGTGGAAAGGGAGAGGTAAAAAGCACGGCCATTTGGAAGGCTTTTAGAAACTTTTTCGAAGACGACATCTCTCAAACGAAAGAGAAAATGACAACCTACAATGCAACCGAAGGGGGAGCGAGAATAGAGGGAGCGATCGAAATTCCTTTCAAAGAGTTTATAGAGAAATTTGTAGACAAAAACAAAATCAAAAAACCTATCCTCTTTCCAAAACCGAACAAAAAACTCTCAAAAGAGCATAAAGAGATTTTTTATGAAAATCTAAACAAAATGCACAAAAAAGTAAAAGAGGTCAAGGAGGAATGCGAAGCTACCTTCTTGGAGGTAGTGGGATTTTTGGAAGAGATAGAGGAGCTAAACAGACAAAACAGACTCGAAGAGATAGACTTCCAAAAAGGTTTGAACATCCTCGATCAGATAGACAAAATAAAAAATCATTTCGAGGATAAAGAGTTTTTCTCTCTTGTTTTCGAATTCGTAAGATCCTACATAATAAATCAAGAACTTGAAATAGCGAAAATCCAAGTTAAAAACATTCAAAACGAGATGGATCAAAAAGTCCAAATATTAGAGTGGCTATACGCTCACAAACCTTGGCTCTTTTTCTTGGCGGGAGGATTGGACGC
>JAADDG010000148.1 GCA_013154075.1 Campylobacterota bacterium
GGCTCTATCTTGATTACCGCAAGATCGCTGTCAGGATCTTTTCCTATGATTTTAGCCGGATACTCTTTGGTATCGTTTGGCAAAGTTACGGTGATCTCGTCCGCATCGTTTATGACGTGATTGTTGGTAACTATATATCCGTCTTTAGAGATAATCACTCCCGATCCCAAAGATCTTTGAACTCTCTCTTTCGGGATGTCGAAATCGAAATTTCTTCCGAAAAAATCTTTAAAAAACGGATTATTAAAGAGGTAGTGAAGGTTGTCGTTAAATCTTATATGTTTTTTTGTAGAGATGTTCACTACCGCTTTTCTTGCCTGCTCTACGGCTTTATTGAAAGATAGAACTTGATTTGGCGAAGAGGGCATTACGTGCTCGGCTCCTCTTGGTGCCATGTTTAGTTTCAAATCCGCGGCAAATAGTGAGGCCGCTAAAATGGTTGAAACAATTATCGCTTTTTTCATTTACTATTTTCTCCTTAATATTTTTTTATTATTATAGAACAATTTTGTAAATAGAGTTTCAATCGATCGTTAATGAAAAGTTAACGATTTTAATTTTTTAGTTCGTTTAAGGCCAATTTCACCCAATAGCTTGCTCCGATAGTCAAAACTTCGTCATTAAAATCGTAATTTGGATTGTGAAGCATAATGATATCTTTATCTTTTTTGGCGGTCCCAAGCTTCACGTAGCACCCTTTTGCTTTTTGTAAAAAAAACGCAAAATCTTCAGATCCCATCGAAGGGGGCATATCTTTTACTATATTTTCTTCTCCTACCACCTCTGCAGCGCTTTTTAAAGCGGTATCTATGTAGTTGTTGATTGTGGCAGGATAGAGCCTTTTGTAATCTATTATAGCTTTTGCTTTAAATGCTTGAGATATTGAATTAGAGAGAGTTTTTATTCTATCTTCTATTATATCTTGAATCTCTTTTTTAAACGTTCTAACCGTCCCTCTTAAAATAGCGCTATCCGGAATGACGTTCCAAGTGCTTCCCGAGTGTATTTGAGTAATCGATACCACTCCCGCATCCAAAGCGTCTATGTTTCTGCTTATTATGCTTTGAAAAGCCGTAGTTAAATGAGCGGCGGTTACGATGGGATCCACTCCGTGTTCGGGGTGGGCTGCGTGGGAGCCTTTGGCTTTTATCGTTATTTCGAAATTGTCGTATGCGGCCATAACGGGACCTTTTGATATGGCTATTTTGCCTTCTTCCAAAGAGGGCCAATTGTGAAGGCCGTAGATTGCGTCTATTTTGTAGGTATCAAATAGCCCTTCTTCCACCATTTTTTTGGCTCCGCCCTCATTCTCTTCGGCCGGCTGGAAGATAAAATATATAGTTCCGTCAAATTTATCTCTGTTTTGTGAAAGATATTTGGCCGCTCCAAGAAGCATACTCATATGTCCGTCGTGTCCGCAAGCGTGCATTTTGCCTATATTTTGGGATTTATAAGGTATGTCGTTTTTCTCTTCGATATCCAAAGCGTCAAGTTCCGCTCTCAAAGCTACGCTTTTATGATTGTCGCCGCTTTTTAGGATACCGACTATTCCCGTTTTCGCCCAGCCTCTATGGACGGTTATGCCGAAACTCTCCAGCTTTTTTGCTATGAAATCGGACGTCCACTTTTCGTTGTAAGCGGTTTCTGGATGTATATGAAGAGCATGCCTTATCTCTTTTAGGAAATTTTTCTCTTTTTCGATCTCTTTTATTATATTCATTTCTCCATCTCTTAAGATATAATTGAATCAATATTGCTCAATCGAATGAACATTGCGGTAGCGAGCGTGAAAAAATCGTTAAAAAAATCGCGCCGAACCCGAAGGGCGCTTACGTTCGCGATTTTTAGATTTTTTCACTCGTAACGAAGTGCGAGAAGCACCTGTAAATGAGATTGAGCAATATTGATAAATTGCTAATCCGTTTCTACTAATAACTTATAATTAACTTATAATTGTATCTAAAAACTTTACTCTTTGATATCGAAAGTAAAATATTCGGACTTAAATCCTATATTTCCTATTTTCGCGTATTGGATGGAGGCGGCTTCGAAATTTTTGATCTCTTGATACAGAAGTCCAAGAGCGTATCTGCTTTCGTAATTGTATGGGTTTGTAAGTTTCGCAAGCTCCAAAAGAGCGATGGCGTTTGCGTGATGGTCGGCGGCGATAGAGGCTACGGATGCGAAAAAGAGGGTTTTTGAATCTTGCTGTTTGAAGGTGTCTATAAGCTCGTTGTAGATCGTGTAAGACTCTTCGAAATCGTTTGTATAGATATAAAGATAGGCAATCGTTTGCAAAAGTCCGATAGGGCTTTTTGAAGTTTGGACTATTTTTCGTTTTAGTCTCTCTTTTTCGTGGTTTAGAAGTCCCGATATTTGAAGCATTTTTGTATATAAGATTTTGGCTATATAGTAGCCCCCTTCATAACTTTCCAAAGAGAATTTGGGTCTTATTATCGTATCTTGAATATCTCTTGCATAGGATTTTATATCCTTGTTTCTAAACTTTGAATCCATATAGAATAGATTCGCCATAAGGTCGGTTGGAAGGGTTTTGTATAGGTTTTTGGCGAATTTTTTATACTCCTCTTCCTTTTTTAGCTTATTTGAGATAATTATTCCAAGCGCGTTGTATAGAGGATTTTTACTATCTTTGATATAGAGCCAGTCAAGTAGGGAGGAGGAGAGATTTGAAGCCAACGAAGCGAGAGTGAATAGGAAGTGCTTTTTATCTTTGTCCATCTCGCTTTGCTCGATATCCTCTTTGATAATATTTATTATCATTTTGTTATCTTTATGAAGTATGTTTTCTATAAGTGCGGCATAAAGTCCGGCAAGATAGTTTTTGCTGTTTAGATGGTAGCTTCTTTTAAAATGTTTCAATGCGTCTATGTAGTTTCCTATTTGGGCGTAGGTTAGGGCGAGATTGAAATGCAAAACGGAGTGTTTAGGGTATAGTTTTAGATATCTTTTAAAAATTTCGTTTGCTTTGTAGATATCTTTATCTATCGCCGCTTTGATTCCTTCCGATATCGCAAGATTGACTTTCGAGATGGTGGAGCTTGTCTTTAGATATTTGATTGCGGGATTTATCTCGTCTACAAAGATACTTACACCTCCCTTTTTTATAGCGTCAATCGTCTGTTTTGCATCGAATACTTTGTAAGGAGTGAAATAAAAAAGCACTCCCGCGGCTTTCTCTTTGTCCAAAAAGAGATTGTGCTTAAAATCCTCCTGAGCCTTTTGGATATCGAAAAGGGACTCTTTTAGTTTCACTTTGATAGGGTAGATCGGATTTAGTTTCTCTCCATACTTTTTATAAAGCTCTTTTAGAAGTTTTGAAGAGCTCTCGAGTTCTCCCGTTTTGTTGTAGATTATGGAGATCGCCGTCTTTATCCTAAGCTCGTCCCCGCCTTCGTTTAGGGCTGTTTGAAGATTATTGAGTGCTATATCGTAATCTCCTATTCTTGCGTACAAAAGTCCCAAAGCGAAATATGTCTCATACCTTTTTACTCTCTCTAAAGCGTCTATTGCGGCTAAATCGTTGTTTAAAAAAGCTTCTATTTTAGATTTGAGATAGTTTTGCCTATCTTTGTAGAATTTGCTTGTAGGGTGATTTAGAGGTATTAGCGACTCTATATAATTTTGTTCATAATAGTTTACCAAAGCCATGTAATATGAGTAGAGGGGAGCGTTTATCTCTTGCGGGAGTGCGGCTTTGGCTTTTTTGATATATTTTTGAAAATCTTCTCTATTTTTTAGATGGAGTGCGCATACCGCGCTATTTAG
>JAADDG010000056.1 GCA_013154075.1 Campylobacterota bacterium
AAGACGAGATCTTTTACGGAAGAGCCGAAGGAGTCGGAAACCCGGTTATTTATGTGGGAAGCAAAACCGGAAGAGACGGACTTGGCGGAGCCGTAATGGCAAGCGATAGCTTTACCGAAGAATCAAAATCCTTGCGCCCTACAGTGCAAGTTGGAGATCCCTTTACCGAAAAACTTCTGCTTGAAGCATGTTTGGAGCTTTTTAAGCATGATTATATAGTCGGTATTCAGGATATGGGAGCGGCCGGACTTACCTCAAGCTCTTTCGAGATGGCTGGAAGAGCCGGAAGCGGAATGAAAATGTATCTTGATAGAGTGCCGGCAAGAGAAGAGAATATGACGCCTTATGAGTTTATGCTGAGCGAATCTCAAGAGAGAATGCTAATCTGTGCTAAAAAAGGATATGAAGATAAGGTTTTGGAGATCTTTAAAAAGTGGGATCTCGATGCCGAAATCATAGGAGAGGTGACGGATACGGGAGTGATGGAGCTTTATTGGCATGGAGAGCTTGTAGCCGATATCCCGATAGATCCTATCACGGAAGAAGCTCCCGTTTTAAAAAGACCCACCAAAGAGCCGAAATATCTAAAAGAAATATCAAAAGTATCGATAGATGATTTTGAAAAAGTATCCAACAACGAAGCTTTCGACAAACTTCTACAAAGCGTAGAAGTGGTGGATAAAGCGTGGATCTACGATCAGTATGATTCGATGGTACAGACAAACACAGTAAAAGGTCCCGGAACTCTTGACGCAAGCACTATCAGAGTCAAAGAGAGCAAAAAAGCCTTATCGGTAAGCAGCGACTGCAATCCGAGATACTGCTACATCGATCCAAGAAACGGAGCGGCGGCCGCGGTAATGGAGAGCGGAAGAAACGTAGCGATGAGCGGAGCCACTCCTCTTGCCATAACTGATTGTCTAAACTACGGAAATCCCGAAAATCCGGAAGTTATGTGGCAGTTTGCAAAAGGCTGCGAAGGAATAAAAGAGGCTTGCGAAAAACTAAACACCCCGGTAGTTAGCGGAAACGTTTCATTATATAATGAAACCGACGGAGTTAGCGTCTTTCCAACTCCATCCATAGCAATGGTGGGACTAAACGACAATCAAGAGAAAGTTCTTCCTTCCTATTTCCAAAAAGAGGGAGATTTAATCTATCTTTTGGGAGAGATAAAGAGCGATTTTGGCGGAAGCTTGTATATGAAAGAGCTATACGGCAAAGTTGCCGGGGTGCTTGCGAAAATCGACTATGAAAAAGAACTAAAACTTTGGAAGTGCGTAATTGAGGGAAATAAAAAGAATCTTTTGAAAGCCGCAAAAGATATAAACGTAGGAGGCCTTGCGATAGCTCTCGCTAAAATGAGCGCAAAAAGCTCTTTGGGGGTTAAAACCGCTTTTAAAGGAGAAGATGAGAGAGATATCTTTAGCGAGAGTTTCCACTGCGCGGTAGTGGAAGTGGATCCGAAAAACAAAGAAGCGTTTGAAAAACACTGCAAAGAGATAGACATTCCTTTCAAACAGATAGGAGAAGTTACAAAAAACGGCTTTGAACTAAACGAAATCAAAAGAGATCTAAAAGATATCCAAAACACCTACTTCAACACCTTCAAAGAAGTGATCGAACAGGATCTGTAAAGAGGAATTTTTCCTCTTTTATATCCGAAACAAATTCACAATTCTTATCTTTTTATTTATGCTATAATAAATAAAAATCCGGGGAGGTTTGAGATGCTAAAAGATCTATTTTACATAGGGCTTGGAAGCGCCCTTTTGGCAAAAGAGAAAGTGGAAGAAGAGCTAAACAAACTTGTCGAGAAAGGAAAACTTTCTAAAGAAGAAGCCAAAAAACTTGTAGAAGAAGCTAAGAAAAAGGGAGAAGAGGAAGAGAAAAAAGCGAAAGAGGAGCTGAAAAAGGCTTTGAAAGAGATTTTAGAAGAGCTTCAAATCGCTACAAAAAAGGATATAGAAGAACTTAAAAAGTCTCTAAAAGGTGAATGAGAATTTCTACTCCCCTAAAAGGGTATGGAAGATATTTATCCTTCTTCTATCCCTTTTTCTGCTCATAAAGAAAAAAGAGCGTCTTTTATGGTTTCGTCCTCTATCTCCAAAAGAGTTAAGAATTACCATAATAGAACTTGGTGCAAGTTTTATTAAATTGGCTCAAGTATTGGCTACAAGAGCCGACTTTTTCTCTCCAAAATATCTAAACGAACTAAAAACTCTTCATGACGAACTGCCTCCCATGAAAAGACAAGAGTTTGAAGAAGTTTTCAATAAAGCTTTCAAAAACAAAAATCCTTTCAAAAAATTCAACCAAAAAGCGATAGCGAGCGCATCGATAGGACAGGTACACGAAGCTTATCTGAAAGACGGAACGAAAGTAGCGGTAAAATTAAGAAGACTCGATATAAAAAAGAGAGTACACGCCGATATCGTAATACTTAGAAAACTAAACTATATCTTCAGACCCCTATTCTCCCACTACACCAAAAACTCTATAGAAGCCGTAATCAACGAGTTTTCGGACATGATCCAAAAAGAGATCTCACTAACTCAAGAACTAAACAACCTAAAAAAATTCTCGGAAGTTTACAAAGACAGCGGAGTCATTTTCCCAAAAGCTTATGAGGAGTTTTGCAGCGACGATGCGATAGTTATGAGTTTCGAAGAAGGATATAGATTTGACGATAAAGAAAATATATTGAAATCGGGAATAGATTTTCATCCCATCATAGAAAAACTTGTGGACTTCTACGCCGAACAGATGCTAATCAAAGGCTATTTTCACGCCGATCCCCATCCAGGCAACCTCCTTGTAAACGAAAAAGGTGAGCTTATTTTGCTCGATTTCGGGATGGTTAAAAGAGTCCCGAATGATACAAGAATAGCGATCATTCAGATGATTAAATCTGCTCACGAAAAAGATTACGAAACCTACGTCTCAAGCGCCAAGAAGCTCGGCACCATAGCTTATGAAGCTCCAAAAGGCGAAGTTGCGGAGCTTGTGGAGAGAATGTTCGAAATTTTCGATAACAAATCCCTAAGCGCTTTTACGATGCAGACACTCGCTTTTGAAATTTTGGAATCTACGCGAAATCTCCCCTTCAAACTTCCTCAAGAGGCTATCTATATCCTTAGAGTTAGCGCCATCATTGAAGGGCTTGGCACAACCTACATAGAAAATTTCAACGGTATAAAAGACATCCTACCGATCTTGCAAAAAAATATTCCAAGAGCTTTGGGGCTAAAAGACAGTCTCATAGAAAGCATAATTGACGAGATAAAATATACTCCAAATTTCATAAGGGATCTAAAACAGACTCTAAAACAATCGAGCGAAGGAGAGCTAAAAGTAGAAATTTCCCTCTATCAGCTCGATTGGATCACCAAAGAGATTAAAGAGTATATTAAACCTCTTTTGATATCATTCGCATTAATGTTATCAGCTATCTTCCTCTTATTGCTTGATAGCCGATTTCAAACCGTTTCCATCATTATTTTCACCTACGCCTTTTTAAAAATCATCTACCGATAAGGAGGAGAAATTGAGTTTAAAATCAAAACTATTTTTATCAATAGCCGTTGTTTTAATAGGTATTCAATTTATTCCTGTCAAAAAAGACAATCCCAAATTTGATAAACAATATGAAATCAAAGCCCCTAAAGAGGTAAAAGCTCTATTTAAAAGATCCTGTTACGACTGCCATTCATACGAAACCAAATGGCCTTGGTATTCCAAAATCGCTCCGG
>JAADDG010000211.1 GCA_013154075.1 Campylobacterota bacterium
TACTTTGGTGCAAAGAGGAGCGGATACCAAAAATATCGCTTTGCTCGTTTTTCCGGTAGGATTTGTAAACGTGGTGGAATCTAAAGAGTATACTATGGAGTTTTTAGATTATTTCAATGCCGAAGGGATAGTGATGAGAGGGAGATTCGGCTCTTCTACGATGGCCGTGGCCTCTTTGCACGCTATTTATAGGCTGATTTGATTTATGGCTCTATTTGTTTGTAAAACTGCTATAATATAAACCATGAGTTTACAAAAATATGATAAATTGAAACAAATATATAAACTTTTACCGGAAAATGTCGTCGTACCAAGCAGTTGGCTTGTAGAGCAAGGATGTTCAAGGCAACTTATTTATAAATATATAAAAGGAGGCATACTAAAAAGAGTTGGTTTTAGCTCTTATGCAAGAGTGGAGTCATCTATAACGTGGGAAGGTGCAGTGATTGGGATACAACATTTTGCAAAACTTCCTTTTTATGTAGGAGGTTTGACGGCTCTTAATCTTTGGGGATTTGCTCATTATCTTCCGTTGGGAAATGTAGATGAGATAGCTCTTTACGGTGAAAAAAATCTTCCTGCATGGATTAAAAATTTGAAAATAAAACAGCATTTAGTTTTTTATAAAAAACCGTGGTTTGATTTAATAGGTTTGAAACCTTATCCTACGAAAATTAGAGATATGGATATATTGGTATCCTCTCCCGAAAGAGCGCTTTTTGAGATGCTTTATCTTGTAGAAAAAGAGGGAGTGACTTTCAATTATGCGACGGAGCTTTTTGAGAGTTTGACTTCTCTTCGTCCGTCTTTATTAAATGAGCTTCTTAAAAAATGTGAAAGTGTAAAAGTTAAGCGGTTGTTTCTCTATTTGTCGGATAGATATCGCCATCCTTGGATAAATTATATAGATAAAAAAGATGTAGATATAGGAAGCGGCAAAATGCAAATCGTAAAAAACGGCAGGTTTGATAAAAAGTATCTTATAACCGTACCTAAGGAATTTGATGCTTCATAGAGCGAGTATCTATTACAAACAGGTTCGGCTTCTTATGGATGTGATTCCTTTTGTAGCCAAAGAGGAAGTTTTTGCTCTAAAGGGAGGTACGGCTATCAATCTTTTTGTTAAAGATTTACCAAGATTGTCTGTGGATATAGATTTGACATATTTGCCTATAGAGCCAAGAGATGAGAGTTTGAAGAGAATCTCTCAAGCTTTTGAGCGTATAGCTATGGATATAGAGAGATTTTTGAAAGGAAGTAAAGTTTATAAAATAGGTAAACAAGATGAGCTTTTAAAGCTTCAGGTAGAGAGATTTAACGTCCGTATCAAAATAGAAGCTTCTCTTGTACTTAGGGGGACGGTTAAGATACCGAGTTTGAGAATAGTAACTCCCAAAGTGGAAGAGGAGTTCGGTTTTGTCGGGATGCTTGTATTGCATACGGATGATTTATATGCCGGTAAAATATGTGCGGCTTTGGATCGTCAGCATCCAAGAGACTTTTTCGATATTAAAGGATTATTGGATAGTGGCGGAATAAGTGAGGAGTTGATGGATGTTTTTATTGTCTATTTGATAAGTTCCAATCAATCAGTATCGAAACTTCTTGCTCCCAACTTTATCGACTTGAGTGAAGTTTTTAAACGGCAGTTTATCGGTATGACTTTGGAGAGAATTTCGTTAGAAGAGATTTTAGAGATAAGAAAAAAACTTGTTTTTACAATTCATTCAAAATTAAAGGATAGACATAAAGAGTTTCTTATAAGTTTTAAAGAGGGTAGGCCGAATTGGAGTCTTTTGCCTTTTGAAGGCATTGAAAATCTTCCCTCTATAAAATGGAAAATGTTAAATCTTGCTAAAATGGAGTCTGCAAAAAGAAAGGAAGCCGTAAAAAAACTTGCGGATGTATTAAAATTATAAATTATTAACTTATGTTATGCAAACTCGAGTAAGCATTGCGAGAGCAAGAAAACGAAAATCTTTAAAAAAACCGCACCAAACCTAAAGGGCGGCTTTGCCGTTTGCGGTTTTTAGATTTTCGTTTTCGTCACGAAATGTGCGAAGCACCAGCGCATAAGAGTTGCGTAACATAAGTTATTAAAAAAAGGATGGTAATGAGTAGTCATAGAAGAAATACGATGGGAAGCAAAGTAAAAGAGGGTTTTAAATGCAAGCCAGAGGTTTTGGATCCTAACAAACCTATGATGCACTATAAAACTCAGATTTTCATCTGCTCTTCTCCAAGGTGCGAGAGCGTATCGGATCCCGATTTGGCTGACAGGCTTAGAGAAATTACGAAAGAGATGGGATTAAATAGAGGCAAAAACAGAATCAAAATTACAAGAAGCAGATGTTTTGGGGCGTGTAGGCATAAGCAGGTTTTAGAGATTGTGGAGAATACGAGAAGAAACGGCTTTTTGGGAAATAACGGGGTTTGGTTAAAGGAGGTTCATTTGTATGATGAGGAGAAGTGGAGGAGGCTTTTTGGACTTCTTAGCGAAAATAGAGAGGTTTTGAAAGAGGAGGGGTTTAAAGAGGTTCCGATGGGAGAGGAGTGAGTTTAAAAAAAGGCTATACCACCGGCGTTCATGCCGCTTTCGCTTTTAAAAGCGCTCTTTTTGTCTATCTAAGTACGTCTTTAAAAACGATATCGATATCTAAAAAGATGGATAACGATGATTTGGACGTAACAAAAGGGTGCGAGATAGTAGTGGAAATTAGCTCAACTTTAAAGGATCTTACTCTAAATCCTCTAAAACACCGGCCGCAAATTATAAAATCGTCTTCAAACACTTTGTATCTTTTTGCCGGCAAAGGGGTGGGAGTGGTTACTAAGAGGGGATTGAAGATCCCTCCCTCTTTTCCCGCCGTAAATCCGGCTCCTTTGAAAGCTATCGAGAATATTTTCATAAATTTGACTAAAAATAGAAATAATTTAAAGATTTTTGCATCTATAGGAGTGATTGACGGAGAGAGGATAGCAAAAGATACGGCAAATGAAAAAGTGGGGGTCTTGGGAGGGATCTCTATCCTCGGAGAGAGCGGCTTTGTAAATCCCGTATCGGCGAATGCTTATATAGATTCGATAAAAGAGGAGATGAGAGTAGCTTTCTTTCACAAAAGAAGAGTCGTGTTTACGATAGGCAAAACATCTTTTGAGATGGCTTTGAGATCTTATGAGAAAGAAGAGATCGTAGAGATAGGAAATTTTGTTTATGATGCTTTGAAAATGGCTAAAAGTATGGGATTTAAGAAGATCGTTTTGATTGCGGGAGTAGGAAAAATTACCAAAATCGCTCAAGGCAAGAAAAATACCCACAATAGATTCGGTAATATAGATTTTGAGAGTTTGAAAAAAGAGTTTGAGATAGCGGAAGATATCGTTACGGTAAAGAGGATGGTGGAGATTTTGGGCAAAAGAAGAGAGGAGTTTTATACGAAGATGGTTGAAAAAGCGAAAGAGAGGGTGTTTGAGTGGATCGGAGAGAGGATAGATATACTCATTTCTAATAGATAAATTTAATTTCGCTATAATTACAACTAATTTTTACTTATTGTCTTAAAATGTGTAAAGCGGTTTTGAATAACGATTTTTTAGTTAGGATTATTGTATGATAAATGTGATTCTTTGTGGCGGAAGCGGTACGAGACTCTGGCCTATTTCAAGAACCTATCTTCCTAAACAGTTTATAAAGATGTTTGATCTCTCTCTTTTTCAAATGACGGTGGATAGAAATAGAGATCTTTGTTA
>JAADDG010000107.1 GCA_013154075.1 Campylobacterota bacterium
ACCAAAACAGCTAAAACGACATACTTAATCCATTTTTTCATCACTCATCCCTATCAAATATTTAATTCTATACTCTTTCACTTTTCTCTCAAATCTCGCTTGTAAGACCGACAGAGCGCTATCGGCAAGCAATGCCTCCGCATCAAGCACCTCCATATAGGTGCTCAGTCCCTCTTTATATCGGGCGTTTACTATCTTCGCACTCTTTTTCAAAGCCTCAGCCTCCATCAAACGAGCTTTTATAGTAGAGTTTAAACTATCTATATCCAAAAAGAGGGATTGAAGCTCATCCAAAAGCTCTCTTTTTTTACTCTCTAACCTCTCCTTTGAAATCATCTGAGAAATTTTGGCCTTTTGTTTGATAGCGTTAAGTCTTCCGCCGGTAAAGATAGGAACCGAATAAAAAACACCCGCAAAATATGAATCGTACTCAAAAAGAGCATCTATTCTGGAATAGGATGCGCTAAGATCCAAAGAGCCGTATTTTTCGGCTTTCGCACTCTTATAAAGATATATGCTTTTATCGATCTCTTTTTGTGCTTCTTTTAAGGATAGGTTCTCTTTTAGAAGTCTATTTTTGACATCTTCGAAAGATAACTTTTCATCTTCCAATAAAAGATTCTCTTCCAAATCCACATTATCCGGTATTTTCTCTCCCATATAAAGTTCAAGAGATCTTTTAGTTTTTAAAAAGGAGTTTTTAGTGGAATTTAGAATATCTTTCGCTTTGTACAAAGCCGCCAAAAACCTATAAGAGTCCGCTTTCGTCTTTAATCCTCTCTTCTCAAGCGCTTTGGCCCTTTCATAAAAAGCCTTTTTGGCCTCTACGTCCTTTTTTCTAACCTCTATGGCTTTTTTATAGAAAATCAGTTGCAAATATAAACTTTTCACTTTATAAGAGATAAGATTTTCAATATCCTTCAATGAAAGTTTAGAAATCTCTTTGGAAATTTTAGCCGCCTTTATCTTACTATCGGTCTTTTTAAAATCCCAAAGTTTCTCTCTTATAGAGACTCCCGCCTCCCAAAATGAATCATTCTTAGAATCAAATCTTCCGTTTCTTGAGAAAGTGAAAGTTTTTACGGGATCATATTGAGCGTGAACCTCCACTTGAGGATATTTAAAAGCCTTCTGGCTTTTTAGCTCCTCTTTCGATAGCATATCTTTCAAAACAAAACTTTTAATATCAGGATGAGAAGATATAGTCTTTTCAACACATTCTCTCAAAGTCAATACGTCGGCATTGGCATATACCAAAAATAGAGCCGCAAAAATAAGGCGTTTCATATCCTCTCCGTTTTTTAATATTACTAAGATTATATGATATCAGTGTTAATTTAACGTAAACGGATATTTTCCCGATATAAAATAGATTATATCTTTTTAATTTTCGTCAATTTTGATAAGATAATCCTATAAAAATTTTTTGCAAAGGAAAAAAGTTGAAATTCATAGAAGAGTTTATGAAAAAGGAATCCTCATCGGGAATACTGCTGATAATAGCCACCATAGCGGCGCTTATTTTGCAAAACGGTCCGCTTTCAAATTTCTACGCCTCCTTTTTGCACACTCCGGTAGAGATTAGATTCGGAGATCTTCAAATAGCAAAACCGCTCCTTTTGTGGGTAAACGACGGTTTGATGGCCGTATTTTTCTTCCTTGTGGGACTTGAGATAAAAAGAGAGGTGATAGAGGGAGATCTATCCTCTATCAAACAGATCGCCCTCCCGGCCGTTGCGGCTTTGGGAGGTATGATAGTTCCGGCACTCATATTTATAGCCTTCAACAAAGGAGAGTCGTTCGCTCTAAACGGATGGGCGATCCCCACCGCCACCGATATAGCTTTCGCTTTGGGAGTTTTATCCCTTCTTGGAAGCAGAGTTCCGACATCTTTGAAAATATTTCTAACGGCATTGGCCATCATAGACGATCTTGGAGCAATCATAATAATAGCTCTTTTCTATACCGACGAGTTATCCACCGTATCCATAGCAATAGCCTCCTTGGCTCTAATCGCTCTTTTTATTCTAAACAAAAAGGGGGTACAAAGAAAAGCTCCTTATATTCTAATAGGAATCATCCTTTGGGTTAGCGTTTTGAAATCCGGAGTTCACGCCACTTTAGCCGGTGTGGCTTTAGCATTTTTTATCCCTTTGAAATCTAAAAACAAAGATTACTCCATGCTAAAAGAGATGGAGAAAGATCTGCACTCTTGGGTAGCTTTTTTTATTCTGCCGCTTTTTGCCTTCGTAAATGCGGGAGTGGATCTGAAAAATATTTCGATAAACGAGCTATTTACAAGCGTACCCCTTGGCATAATGCTTGGATTATTTTTAGGCAAACAGATAGGAGTTTTCGGATTTTCATATATAGCTATCAAACTAAAATTAGCCAAGCTTCCCGAAAAAAGCAACTGGATAAAGTTTTACGGAGTAAGCGTGCTTACGGGTATAGGATTTACGATGAGTCTTTTTATAGACTCTTTGGCGTTTGACGATACGCAGATATACCACTATGCCGACAAACTCGCCATTTTACTCGGATCTTTCCTATCGGCGACAGTAGGATATATGATACTTAGATTCTCGAAAAACTCATAAAGCTATCCTCTTTTTTTGGAAACTCTATAGACGTAAGCCAAAACTTCGGCTACGGCTTGATAGAGTTTCTCGGGAATCTCTTCGTCAACTTCGCAACTTTTATAAAGCTCTCTTGCCAAAGAGGGATTTTCGACCACCTGCACTCCGTTTTCTATAGCAATCTCCTTGATTCTCAAAGCCAAATGGTTTATACCTTTGGCTATCACTCTCGGAGCTCTCTCTTTTGTCTTGTCATACCTCAAAGCCACGGCATAATGGGTAGGGTTCGTTACAACCACATCCGCGGAAGGGACATTTTGCATCATTCTTTTTTTGGCCAGCTCCATTTGAAGCTTTTTGATTCTCGCTTTGATCTGCGGATCTCCCTCCATCTGCTTAAATTCCTCTTTGATCTCCTGTTTGCTCATTCTAAGGCTTTTAAAGTATTGAAATCTAACGATAAGAAGATCTATAAGAGCCAAAATAGCCAAAATAACGAGCATTACCCCTATCAAAACAATCGCTTTATCCCTAAGCCAGATCAACTGTTCTATATAGTTATAGAAAATAACGGTGGGAAGCTCTTTTATAAATTTGATAAGAAATATAAAAGCGACCGTAAAGACAATAGCCACTTTTAAGACTATCTTTATTCCGTCTATCAACTTTTTGACGGAAAAGAGATTTTTAAGCCCCTTTATAGGATTTATCTTCCCGAGATTCGGGATAAGGGGCTTTGTAGTAAAAATAAATCCAAACTGCATAACCGCGGATATGATTCCCCCAAGAGCCGCCATTACGGCTATCGGCAAAACCATAAGCCCCATCTCCTTGAAAGTCTCTATCGCAAACAAAATAACGCTTTTTTTGGTTATTTCGGAACCTATGAAAGAGACATAATAGATATAGAGCTTTTCAAGTCTTTGAGAAATGAAAGAAAACATAAAGATAGTTACGACCAAAGCGGCCGTTAGAGTAATGAAGCTGTTTACGTCCATACTCCGAGGAACGTTCCCCTCCTTTTTAGCGTCTTCTATCCGCTTGGGGGTGGGTTCCTCCGTTTTTTCCATATCGTCGGGCATCTAACTACTTTCCGCTTTTTTTATCCTCTATCCTCAT
>JAADDG010000041.1 GCA_013154075.1 Campylobacterota bacterium
TCAAAAGAGAAGTTCTTATCGTAATTGCGGTATCCATATTGCCGTCAAATCCGAAATACCCGATAGATCCGCTATAATATCCTCTCTTTAAACCCTCAAATTCGGCAATAAGCTCCATAGCCCTTATTTTAGGCGTGCCGGTCATAGTTCCGGCGGTGAAAGTTGCCGCAAAGAGATCGAACATATCATATTTTTCATCCAAAATAGCCTCTACATCGCTTACCATATGCATCACATGAGAATATCTCTCCACTCTCATCAATGCAGGCACATGCACGGTTCCCACTTTCGCCACTTTCCCCACATCATTTCTTCCAAGATCCACAAGCATCAAATGCTCGGCTCTCTCCTTCTCGTCATTTAGCATCTCTATTTCGTTTTCTCTATCTTTTTCTATCGTATCCCCTCTTCTTCTTGTCCCGGCTATCGGCCTTAAAAGTATATGAGAATCTTTAAGCCCCACCATCACTTCGGGAGAACTTCCGGCTATTGCAAAATCTTCAAATTCCAACAAATACATATAAGGAGAAGGATTTTTACTTCTTAGAATCCTATAAAAACTGAGTCTATCTATATTCGCAAATTGTGTGAAACGATTGGACATAACTATCTGAAAAACGTCTCCGCTTTTTATCATATCTTTCGATTTGGAAACCATCTCAAAAAATCTCTCTTTATCGAAAGCAAACTTTCCTTTATCGAAATCTATTTCGCTCTTTTTGATCTCTATATAAGGAGAGGGAGTTTTCAAATACTCTATAATTTCGTCAAGCTGCTCTTCATACTCTTTAAAAGAGGTAATTAAAGTAAGAGTGTTTGTTTTGTGAGAAAAAGCGGCTACAAGTTTGGGACGAATCAAATCAAGATCGGGAATATTTAACTCATCCTCCAAATTATCCATATAATCTTTTAAAACAGGCTCAAAGACTTTTACCAAATCATATCCGATATAGCCGACAAAACCGTCTACAAAACCGACATTGAGCTTTTTGGTAAGCTCTTTATAATAGTTTTTATCCAGCTTTTCATAATAACTCTTGAGAAAAGAGAAAGGATTTTTATCTACCTTTTTTTTTTCTCCTTTCTCATCTATATACGTAGTCTCTCCATCTTTATGAATAAGTCTCTCTTTGTCGCCTATGAAGATGAAACTGTAATTTCCCTCGTCCGTATTTATAGCGCTTTCAAAAAGAAAAGTAATCTCCCCTTTCGCCCTATCTTTCAATTTCTGATAGATCGAAATGGGAGTCAATTGATCGAAGAGAATCTGTCTGTAACTAACCATCTATCTAACCCTTATAACGAAAGCTTCAGGGTTGATAGTCTCTTTTACTTTAGGCAAATCTCTTAAAGCTCTCTCCTTACTCGTATAAGGACCTACCAACACTTTCGTAGCTTTTTGTCCTCTAACCGTACTTCTTTTTATAATATATCTAAAACCGTTTCTCTCTATTTTTCTCAAAAACTCTCTTGTCGGCTGAGTTTTGAAAGAGGCGCTAACTTGTATGAAATAGCCTTGTATTTTGGAAACTTTCGTAGGTTTGGATACGGTGGTTTTAACTACGCTTTTTTGAACCTCTTTTACTTTTTGTACGCTCTCTTTAGCGACGTTTTTGACCTCTTTTACAACCTTATCTACAACCTCTTTCTTAGGCTCTTTTTGAACCTCTTTAGGAGTTTCTACCGGTTTTATCTCTTTTGCGATCTCCTTTTCTATCTCTTTCGCTTTTTCTGCCGCTTTAGAAACCGACGGAGCGGATTTAGCCTGCTTTTGTTTGATCTCTTTCTCTTTAAGGCTTTTCACCATCTCGTCAAAGTTATCTTCATCCTCTATAGCGGCCTCTTTCTCCGCCTCTTTATCGGCAACCCCCTCATCTTCGACCGGTACCTCTTTAAAGAGATCTTCATCCTTTACTTCCTTATTATCGGCGGCACTCAAAGTATCAGGCTCGGCAGCCTGCTGCATCTCGTTTGGAGGAATCAAAGAAGCCCCCTCATCCTGATTGGAGCTGTTAATGAATTTCATAATAACCAACACAACCAAAAAGAGCAAAATCATAGAAGAGATGATAAGCAAAATCTTCTTGACACTCATGCCTTTACTCTTCTTTTTCGGACTTATCTTATCCAAGATAATGTCGTTTAGATCCTCCTTGCTTTTGGAGTTCTCTTTAGAAGCAGAAGCCTCTTTTTTCTCTTCTTGTTTTTTCTCTTCCATCGTCTCACCTTTACATGTTTTCTATCAAGAATTATAATATAATTTTACCAAAGAAACAAATTTTTATCTTTTTATTTTTTGACTATCAACTTGGGATTATCGGTATTTTTAGACTCTATCACCCTTTGAGATTTGGTACTCTCCTTAAGCACTCCTATTATCTCTTTTTCACTCTCGGGAGAGAGTTTTTGAGTGGATAAAATATCCAAAATTTTATTTACTCTTTGATGGTGATGCTCTTGCATCTGCATCTCTTTTTCTTTCTTTATTCTCTCTTCTTCGAGTTTTAGTTTCAAATCTCTATTCTTTTTATTGATTATATAAGCTATTAAAAGAGCGAAAAATAAGATCACACCTATCACTATAACGGCTATTTTTAAAACTTCGAGTCTTTTTTCTTCAATCTCTTTTTGAAGTTTCTGATTTTCCAAAGATATCTCTTTGTTTATGGACGCTACCTGCAACGCGTTTTTAGCCTCGATCTCCTTTACCCTCTTCTCTCTCTCCGCCTCTATTTTGGCAAGCTCTATTTGAGATTTGGATCTTAACTTCTCTATCTCCAAACTGTTTTGTATCTCTTTTTCTCTCAAAGCGTTGTTGTTTTCTTGCATTTTCAAAGCGGCTTCACCACTATTAGCAGTAGTGGCGTTTTGGGAAGAGAGGGCTTTGACGGGATTTTCATCTCCTCTAAGAACTTTCAATTCTCTCGGTTCATACTTACAGCCGGCTATAAAAATGAAAATAAAAGCTAAAAAAATATACTTTTTCATAAACTATTCCTCGCTTACTTTATATCTATTCTCGTCCAAAAAACTATCGTCGTGAATATGTTCGAAAGCCGCTTTTAATGAGATAAATAGTTTATTATTTTTAGCTTCAAGTTCCCTTAAAAGTCTCTTCGCTTCGGCTCTTGCATAAGGCATTTTTACATCAAACCTCATACTCGGACAAGCTTCGTCTCCGATAATAGGAAATTGATTTTCCAAAGCAGCGTTTAAAAGTTGCCTCTCTCTTACGAAAATCAGAGGTCTTATCACTATCAAACCGTTTTTCGCTCTATATTTAGCCGGCAAAGATCTAAGCGCACCGTTATACATAAAATTCATAAAGAAACTCTCCGCCGCATCATCAAGATGATGTCCTAAAGCAAGTTTATTATAGCCGTGTTTCAAAGCGTAACTATATAAAGCTCCCCTTCTCATTCTCGAAAAAAAACTGCAATATGAGGAGTTTTCTCTAATTTTCTCTTTTCCGACTTCAAAAATATTGGTTTCAAAAACTTCATAAGGGATATCATATTTTAAACAGTGCTCTTTCAAAGCATCAAAATTCTCCCCCATACCGTAACTAACGGTAACGGCTTTATACTCGAAATTAAACGGAGCGTGTCTGTGCATATGTTTTAAAACGTGAGCTAAAGTAAGAGAGTCCTTACCCCCGCTAAGTCCCAAAAGAACCTTATCTCCCTCATTTATCAAACGATAACGGGCATTAGCCCGTCCTACAAGTTTTAAAAGTTTTTTACTTAGAGTTACCGACATCGGCCTCAATTATCTTATCTACCATAGAGATTATAAACTCGGCACTCACTTTAGCGGAGCTTTTTAGAAATTCGTCAAAATCGAAACTCGCATCCATATCGGCCGCATCGCTTATGGCTCTCAAAATAAAGAAAGGTATATCCAAAGCGTCACAAACCACAGCTACCGCGGCTCCCTCCATCTCCAAAGCGTCAGCTTCGAAAACACCCTTTATCCACTCTTTTCTTTTCTGATCCGCTATAAACTGATCTCCCGTAGCTATTATTCCGCTCTTTAGCTCTATATTTTTCTCTTTCGCAACCTCAAAAGCTATCGATTTTAGATCTTTATCGCTATCTATACAAACGGCACCTTCGGGCACATATCCGTAAGGATGGCCGAAAGCCGTTATATCCAAATCGTGCTGACAAAGTTTGTCACCCACTATCAAATCACCGATTTTCAAAGAGGGATTTATAGCCCCGGCAACTCCGCTAAATAGAAGCTTTTGACATTCGAACTTCTCTATCATCGTAGCTGCTGTTAAAGTGGCAAACACCTTTCCTATTTTGCTATAGGCTATCACTATTTCGCTGTTTTTATAAGCAATTTTATAAAATTTATTTTTCGCATAATCGATGGTTTCATAATCTTTAAAATATTCAAGTAGAGGCTCTATCTCCTCTACCATCGCTCCCATTATCGCTATTTTCATAAGATACTCTCTTATTTGATATTTTCAAAAACACTCTGCATAGAAGCGCTATCCGTCACGCTTAAGGTAGGCTTTTTGGTAATTTTCCTGTTTATTCCCCTAAGCACCGATCCGCCAAATTCAATAAAAATATCAGTATCGTTTTCATAATTTTTAATGGAATGTTTATATTTTACAGGCTTTACAAGCTGCTCGGTAAGAAGCTTCAAAGCCTCCTCTTTCGTGTTGTAAGATTTGGCGGTAACGTTGGAGATAACGTCGGAGAGAAATTCATCCTTTAAAAATTCCTGCAAATATGGCTCAAGGCCTTTAGCGGCGGACTCAAGTAAAGGACAATGGCTCGCTACCGACATATTCAAAAGAAGAGCTCTCTTAGCACCTCTTTCTTTAAACAAAGGCTCGGCCTTTTTCAAATCCTCTTTTATTCCGGCAACCACTATCTGACCGTCGCTATTATAATTGGCCGGCCAAACTTTGTAACCTTCATTTCTTAAATCGGAGCATATCTCCTCTACGATCTCGTCCGCCAAACCTATCAATACCATCATTCCCGCATCTTGCCCTTCGCAAGCTTTTTGCATCAAAAAACCTCTTTTGTGCACAAGCTCTATCGCATCGGCAAAATTCAAGGCTCCCACACTAACCAAAGCGGAAAACTCTCCAAGAGAATGTCCCAAAGCGAAAACGGATCTGATACTCATCTCGTTTTCGAAAATCTTATGAGCAACCGAACTTACAAGCAAAATGGCCGGCTGAGTGAACTCCGTCCTCTCAAGCTTATCGTTCTCTTCGAAAAGAAGCTTTTTCATATCCACTTTTATTCTATCACTCGCCTCTTCGAACATCTCTTTTGCGGTTTGGAAATTCTCATAAAAATCCTTACCCATTCCCACACTTTGACTTCCTTGTCCGGGGAAAAGAAAAGCTACCCTTTTCATCGAAATCCTTTACAATAAATTTTCTATATCGTTGATTTTTTTTCTAAGAGTGTTTCTGTTTAGTCCCAAAATTTTAGAGAGTTTAAGTTGCGAACCGTACTTTTTCAATCCGGCTCTTATAATCGCCAAATCGAAAATATTCAAAAAGGATCTGTAACTTCTATCTTCGCTTAAGTTCTTCTCAAAATAATTTTCCAAAATAGATACGATATCCTCTTCTTTCATATTCTCTATTAAAAGTTTTTTATAAACTGATTTCTTCAAAGATTTTGCATTCAAAGAGAGATCCGGAGTAAAATCCTTAAAAAAATCATCTCCGGCATTTAAAAAGAGATTCTCCCTCGCCTCTTTTAAATATATCTCGCTTAACGCTCTTACATCCTCTTCTCTTTCACTCAAAGGAGGAAGATATATTTTTATTCCGAATATTTTATCGGTAATCTTTTTGTCTATATTTTTCAAAGAAGTGGCTATAACTCTAACGTTTTTTTGCTGCTTGATAGTTTGAAATCTGTTGGAGTCCAAAATTTTATGAAAGTTCTTCACTATAACAACATCTTCGTTTAGACTTTCAAAAATTTCATAAAACTTCTTCTCTTTTTCCAAATCTATAATAGGAGCCGAAGGCGCTATAACCCGCGCCAAAGGAAGTTTACCGACTCCGATCTCACCCTCTATTAAAA
Source organism: Campylobacterota bacterium (assembly GCA_013154075.1). Taxonomy (GTDB): domain Bacteria; phylum Campylobacterota; class Campylobacteria; order Campylobacterales; family JAADDG01; genus JAADDG01. Next base: position 6,075 of record JAADDG010000041.1, read on the forward strand.
TATCTATTTTAAGGGTTTTTAAAATATTGGCCGATTTTAAAGCTCTTTTTGAAGCTTCGCTTTTTGCTATAAAATTAATGGCAGCCACCGGTTCCGCAACCGCAACTGTGATCATGTCCTCCAACTTGGCCTGAAATCACCTCATCGGGAGTAGCTTCTCTCGATTCCAAAACGTTTACTTTAAACTCAAGCTCCTTACCCGCCAACGGATGATTGAAATCGACTATAACTTTCTCGTCATCGAACTCTTTTACGGTAACTTGAACGGTACTTCCGTCTTCTCCCTGTCCGTAAAGAATCATACCCTCTTTTAGATCTATATCTCCGAATTGAGATCTCGGTACCGCCTGCAATGCGTTAGCGTCATACTCTCCGTAAGCTTCCTGTGGGGATACGGTAATAGTAGCGCTATCTCCGGCGTTTAACTTGACAAGCTCTTTTTCCAATCCGGGAATCAGCTGATTTTTACCGCTAACGAAAGATAGAGGCTCTCTTCCCATATTAGAATCTAAAACTTCGTCTTTTCCTTTCTCTCTCAATTCATATTCGATAGAAATAACTTTGTTTTCGGTTGACATTAATTCTCCTTATAAAATGTGCGAATATTGTAGCATAATGGAAGAATAATCACAAGTAAAAAGGGAAAAAAGAGTTATATTAAAAATAGATTGTAAATTAGCTTTCATATTATTTTTTTAGTAGCGATAGTTTAATCTTATTAAATATTTTGAAGCTTCATCTTCTTTTATAAATTAATTTTTTTATTTAAAATCTAAATTATTTAATTAAAGTTTAATTTTAACTTCTATACAATGTAGTTAGAAATCATTCAAAAAGGATATGAAATGGTAAAAAAATTTATAAAGTTTTTTTATTTTATAATGATTTTCTCACTCTTTACGATAGACATTTCCGCAAAAACAAATATGATAGTGGAAAAACTCAACAACATAAGAGGAGATTTTAACGACGTAAAGATCTACGGCTCCTACGCTTTCGCCATAGACAACAAAAACTTAAGGGTTTTCAACATCCAAAACATATCGAACCCTTTCGAAGAGGGAAAGGTATTTACGGGACATGCCGGATATAAACTCGAAATATCCAACAATTACGCCTATATAGCGGCGGGTTACGACGGATTGGATATAGTGGACATATCATCTCCGAGTCATCCTAAAAAGATATCTCATATAGATACGGAAGGCTTTTGTATAGACAGTCAAGCCGGAGGAAACTTGCTTTATGTAGCCAACGGATATAACGGAGTGAAAGTATATGATATAAGCGATCCGTCATCTCCGAGATTCTTGAGTTCATATCAGACTTTAAACTTCGTAATGGGTTTGGAAGTGGAAAACAACTATCTATATATAGCCGAAGGTAACTACGGAATGGAGATAGTTACCATAACCTCCAAAAACGCACTTTTGAAATCGGGAGAGTATCACGATATAGGATTTGCGAGAGATATCTATGTGCATAATTCGATAGCTTATATATGCGATTTCGATTCCGGACTTCAAATAGTGGACGTTCACTCTCCGGCTTTCCCAAGAAAAATATCCCAATATCAAACTTCATCCAATCCTATAGCCGTAAAAATTTACGGTAAATACGCCTATTTGGCTATGGGAAATGGCGGAATGGAGATAGTGGATATTTCGGATATTAAAAATCCGATTCAATCAAGCAGCTACAATCCCAAAGATGTAGATATAAAAAGCGGAGATATAAATAACGGTTATGCCTTCATAGCGACGGATAGAGGCATATTTATTTTGGAAAGCTCGAAATCTTTCAATCCGAAATTCATATCCTCTCACGGCACTTCAGGTTTTGCCAACAAAATCGTTACAAAAGGCTCTTTTGCATACGTAGCGGACGGAAACGGAGGATTTTTGATATTCAACATAGCGGATCCGAAAAATTTGAAAGTTATAGGATACTATCAATCGGGGGCTTTCATAAACGATTTCGTCATCAAAGGCAAATACGTATATTTGGCAGCCGGTGAAGCGGGAATGGAAATACTCGATATCTCCAACCCTTCAAAAATAAAACCTATCAGCTCTTACGTAACGGATTCTCAAGTAACATCCATCGATGTACAAGACAATATAGCCTATCTTACGAAAGGACCGAGAGGAATTGAAAGCGTAAGCGTAAAGGATCCTTATAACCCGGTATCTATCCATAGCGATGTAGCGGACGATATAACGCTCGATATAAAAGTGAGAGGAAAATATGCCTACATAGCCGCAAGAAAGGGAGGATTCCAAATATTTGACATATCCGATCCCCAAGTAATAAACAGAATCTCAAAACTAAAACCAAACAGTGCAATAACCTCTTTCAAACCAAAAGACAAATACGCCTTTTTGATAGATTCGGGATACGGTTTGATAATAGCCGATATATCCGATCCAAAAAAAATAAAAGTGGTATCCGAATACAAAAATCCGAATATCTTGAATATTTTGGTTCAAGATCAGTATCTATATATTTCCGATTCCAAAAACAATCTTGAAATCTTATCGATCTTGGATATAAAAAATCCATCTTTGATAAAAAGATTCAATCAAGATATGTTCTCAAATCTTTTCGATTTCACTTTCGACGAAAACGACTACCTAATAGCCGCAAGCGGAAGAGAAGGCATAAAAGAGATAGATCTGTTTAGCGAAATTTATCCAAGATACGAAAATAACTACAACACTTTAGGATATGCCCAAGAGATGGCCATAAACGGAAGATACGGATATATAGCCAACGGAAGATACGGACTGCAAATAGTAGATCTCTTAAATCCCTCAAGCCCTTTTAGAAAAGCTATCTTTAAAACCGATTCCGGTGTAAACGGCGTAAAAGTAGCTGGAGATTACGCATACATAACGAAAGGAGATAGAGGAATAGAAGTAGTGAATATAAAAGATCCAGCTCATCCAAGATCGGTAGCCAAATATAAAACGAAAGGATATGCAATCTCTTTGGTAATAAGCGATTCTAAAGCTTTCATAGCCGAAAACGGTAACGGAGTGGAGATCGTAGATATAAAAAATCCCGCAAATCCGACTTTCATCTCAAACTACAAAGAGAGCAACATAAACGCTCTATCCGTTGAAACAAGCGGAAATTATCTACTCGTATCCAACGGAAAAGAGGGAGTTTTGATCTTAAACGTATCCGACGCCAAACATCCCAAAAAAGTAGCCGCCTTCACAGAGGGTGTAAGTTACGTAAGAGATGTTTTCGTAAAAGATGATTTGGCATATATCGCGGATATGGAAAAGGGAATCTTTATTTTGGATATCAAAGATAAAAATTCACCAAAACTCGTAAGAAAACTTCCTATAGATACAAGAGCCGTAAATATATCGGTAGATAACAAATATCTATATTTAACCGAGGCTACTGAAGGCTTTAAGATCTTTGATCTATCGAATGATAAAGTGATAAAAAATTATGAAAACAAAGAGAGTATAAGCGGTATCAAATATGGAAACTATTTCTATCTTTGCAACGGCTATAACGGAATAGATATCTTCAAAATAGCCAATGACGATAAAATAGGAAATCTAATAGTCAATTTCTTTCAAAATATTTTAGATAGACTACCCTCTTTCGAAGAGGAGCAAAAATATAAAAGAGAGCTACTTTTCGAAGGCAAATCTTTGGCCTCTTTTGCAAAAACGCTTTTTGACTCTCAAGAGTTTAGAATGAGAAATCTATCAAATAGAGAATTTATATATTTAGCCTATAGAACGCTTTTAGACAGACAGCCAGAAAACGACGAAGTGGAAGGTTGGATAAACAGATTTGAGAGAGGAACGAGCAGAGACGAGATGTTGAATGATTTGATGCATTCTAAAGATTTCGAAAATTTAGCGAAAAGATACGGAGTGAAAGCTTTGTAATAGCTAAGTTTAAGTATTGTTTTTGTAAAATCACGCAAAATTTAATAAGGATAGGAAAAATGTCAAGAAAATGTTCTATTACAGGTAAAGGGCCGATGGTAGGCTACAACGTAAGCCACGCCCACAATAAAACCAAAAAAAGATTTCTACCGAACCTAAGAACGGTTAGAATCACTTTGGAGGACGGAACGAGAAAAAAAATAAAAGTAGCGGCTTCTACGCTAAGAACTATGAAAAAAAAGAATTTTTCTCTATAATTCCTCCGTTTACGCTAAAAGGAGGAGAGATTGGGATTTATTAAAAAATTAAAAACTCTCCTTCATTGGCGTGAAAAACAAAAACCCCACATCAGCTTAAACAGCGAACTCTACAGTCAACTTAGACCATTTAGCTTCCCTTTAATATCCACAGTCCTTTTGATGATGTTCGGATCGCTCGGATATATGGCGATCGACAATTTCTCTTTAAGCGACGCGATATACCAAACGGGTATCACCTTCACCACCGTGGGATTCGGAGAGATAGCGCCGATTTCGGAAGCGGGAAGAATATTTACCATCACTTTGATAATCGTAGGATTCATAATATTCTCGTTTGCCATAGGTCTTTTAGTCGATACCCTAAACAAAGGAGAGCTTCAAAGAATTTTCAAGGAAAGTAGAATGCTTCATAAAATCGCGAGATTAAAAAATCATTACGTTATCTGCTACCATAACGAATATACGATTCAGCTTACAAAGCAGTTTAGAGAAAATCACATCCCCTTTGTCGTAGTAGATCCCAGCGACAAACTCGAAGAAGAGGCCAAAAAATATAAATACCCCTACTATATCCAAGAAGAGCCTCACACTCAAACGGCTCTTTTGAAATCTTTCCTATCCAGTGCAAGGGGAGTCATCACTCTATCGGACAATATAGCGGACAATATCGCCCAAATCGCCTCTACAAGACTCTACGAAAAGGAGATAGGAAGAAAAAAACCTTATTTCATCATCACTACGGCAAAGAGCCTAAGCGACATAGACAAACTAAAAAAACTCGGAGCAAACAGCGTAATATCCCCTACGAAACTAACTTCTCAAAGAATGACCGTTTTAAGTCTAAGACCCGATATAGAAAACTTTCTCGAAGAATTCCTATATAAAAAAGATACCGCTTTAAATATGGTGGAGATCACCATCCCGAAACACTCTTGGCTTAGATTTAGAAAACTAAAAGAGACCCACCTTGAAGATATACCTCAAATTAAAATAGTGGGATATAGAGATAAAAAAGACTCATTCATCCCTATTCCGCCTCCCGATACCATCCTAACTACCGAATCGAAACTTCTTGTAGTGGGTACAAACAGCGGCATTAGAACATTAAAAAGAGTAATTAGAAAAAAACATCAACCTGAGGAGCTGCTTTATGTTTAATATTTTCCCTTTAAAAGGAGGTCTTGAAAATGTAGAGGGATTCTACTTTCAAGGAGTAAACTCCAATCTAAAACCCAACAACGAACCCGATTTGGGATTTATCAGAAGCGATGAAGAAGTGGATGTGGAAGCTTTATTCACTACAAACAGATTTCAGGCCGCACCCATAAAACATTTCCAAAAATATCCCCAAGATTTCAAAACCAATTTCCTTTTGGTAAACTCCAAAAACGCAAACGCGATGACGGGGGAGAAAGGAATGGAGGATATAGATGATCTATTCGATACGCTAAAAGAGAAACTGCCTTTAAAAAATCCGATTATGAGCTCTACCGGAGTGATCGGATACAGACTCGATAAGGAAAAAATAAAAGCGGCTTTCGATAAATTCGATTTTACAAAAAGAGATTCCGATTCCATAGCAAGAGCGATCATGACAACCGACAGTTTCAAAAAAGAGATAGCCTTCAGAGTCGAAACGTCGGATAAAGAGAGCTTTCATATAGCGGCCATCTGCAAAGGAGCCGGTATGATCAATCCGGCTATGGCCACAATGCTATGTTTTATCTTAACGGATGCGAATATCCCAAAAAGCGATATGAAAGAGTTGCTTTCAAAACATGTAGAGACCACTTTCAACGCCATAAGCGTAGACGGCGATACATCCACAAACGACACGGTGATGCTGCTTACAAGCAGAAAAAGCCAAAATTACGACAAAGAGGCCTTTAGCGAAGCTTTAAGAGTAGTTATGCAAAATCTCGCACTCATGATAGTAAAAGACGGAGAAGGCGCCAATAAAGTAGTGGCTTTTGAAGTAAAAGGAGCGAAAAACGACAAAGAAGCCAAAATAATAGCAAAAGCCTTAAGCAACTCTCTTTTGGTAAAAACCGCTCTTTTCGGAGAAGATCCCAACTGGGGCAGAATAGCCTCCACCATCGGAGCTTCCGGATGCGAATGCGACGAAGAGAAGCTAAAAATATTTTATGACAACGTTCTTGTCTACTCCAACGAAAAAAAAGAGATGGATAAAGAGACGGAAGAGAGAGCCTTTAAAGTGATGAAAAAGGATAGCTTTAAAATAGTATGCGACCTTGGCATAGACGAGGGCTCTTTTACGGCTTACGGATGCGATTTAAGCTACGAGTACGTAAAAATTAACGCCGATTACAGGACTTAATAAGCTTTTATAACTTATAATACAAAAAAATATTAGGAGAAAGACAATGCTACATGAATATAGAGATATCATTTCGAAATTGAAAGTTGAAAATCCTCATTTTGCCAAAATTTTCGAAAAACATAACGAACTTGATAAAATAGTTACGGATGTGGAAGAAGGCAGAGAGCATATGGACGATTTGGAGCTTGAAAAACTAAAAAAAGAGAAACTTAGACTAAAAGACGAAGCTTACGCAATGATCTTAAAATATAAAAAAGAGCACAATCTATAAAAACTCTCTTCTTCAGGAGGGCAAAGCCCTCCCTTTCAAAAACTATCTTCAAATATAAATTCTATCTCATATTTTTCTTTTCGATTTTTTATTTATGATCGGTTAAATCAAACGGGAGTATAATTTTCAAAAAACCAAAGGTAGGTAATGAAAATTATCATAACCGGAGCGGGAAAGGTAGGCTACAACTTAGCCAAAAATCTAAGTCAATATCACGAAGTGACGGTGATAGATCAAAACGAAGAGGCTTTGGAGAGAATCTCCGAAGAGCTCGACATTCTTCCCATCTTGGGAGATGCGGAAAACCCCCAAACCTACAAAAATCTAAACGATAAAGGAATCGATCTTTTTATAAGCGTTACAAACGTGGATGAAGCCAACATAATATCCCTTCTTACGGTAGATCAATATATCCACGTGGATAAAAAAATAGTGCGCCTTAAAAAGACTTTTTTTAAAGAGAGCGATCTATTAAAAAAACTTGATGTTTACGAGGCGGTCTATCCTCTGCTTCTAACCACTCAAAAAGTGGAAAGCCTCATAGAATACGCAAAAGCAAATAACGTAAAATCTTTCTCTTACACAAACGCCAAACTGATATCGGTAAAAATAGCTCAAAGAGGGGATTTTTCGATATTTGTAAAAAATATTCTTCAAGATCATAAAAACGTAATAGCGGTAGGGGTGGAGAGAGAGAAAAGATTCATCATCTTAAACGAAAACGACGTCATAGAAAACGGCGATTTGGTATATTTTTTCGGAAATCCCCAAGAGATCAAAAAAATCTGCTCCCAAATAGAGACGAAAACCCCAGAAATTATAAAAAGATGCGTCATTTACGGAGCTACGGATCTGGGTATAGAGATCGCAAAAGCCCTTCTTGATAGAAACCTTCAAGTGAAACTTATAGAAAAAGATCCCAAACTGTGTGAAAAAGCCTCCGAAACATTGGAAGGAGATATTACGGTAATAAACAGCAAATACAGCTCTCACTCCTTTTTTAATGAAGAGATGTTATCAAACGCGGATATCTTCATAGCCACTACGGAAAACGACGAATACAACATAATAAAATGTATGGAGGCTTCGGAAGCGGGGATAAAAAAGGTCGTATCTATAAACAACGATCTTGAATATTACGATCTGATGCACAGAATAGGCATAACCGTGGTTAGAGGCGTAAAGGCAAACGCGTTTTATACCATTTTGGAAAAAATAGAATCAAACTACATCATCACCCAAAAGCAGTTTTGCGGAGGGAAAGCCACTATATTTTTAAGAAAAATCTTCAAAGGCTCCCCTCTCATAGGAAAATCCATAAAAGCCTACCCGGCATCCGAAAACGCACTCTCTGTAATCATAAGAGATGAGAACATCACCCCTTTTTACGGAAATATAGAGTGCAGAGAAAACGACGTCATAGTGGTCTTTTCAAACAAGGAAGAGAGCGATAAAATAAAAAAATGGATAAATAATTTATAATGGACTACAAAAGCGTAATAAAATTCATCTCTATTATAGGGATGTGGCTTTCGATTTTTCTTCTTCTGCCCATATTGATAGGATGGGCTTACAAAGAGAGTTATCAAAGTTTTCTATATTTCGACATCTTTTTATTTTCCATAAACGCTCTTTTCTTCCTTATTCTAAGAAAACACAAAATCAACCTAAAAATCAAAGAGAGTATTTTAAGCGTAAATCTGATCTGGATCCTTTTGGGAATAGCGGGCGGAATGCCTCTCGTTCTAAACACTCATATAGGATATGCCGACGCCTTTTTCGAGGCTATAAGCGGTTTTACAACGACGGGAGCCACCGTCTATAGCGATATAGAATCGCTTCCTCATATGATTTTGTTTCACAGAAGCCTTATGCACTGGCTTGGAGGTATGGGAATCATCGTACTTGGCGTGGGACTCTTTTCCATAATCAACCCAACCGGCTCCATGAGTCTTTTTAAAGCGGAATCTACGGGCATTCAGCTACAAAAGCTGACACCCAAAATCAAAGACAACGCAATGACTCTTTGGATCATATACCTTCTAATTACCCTAATAGACGCCATTTTACTGGATATAGCCGGAATGGACAAATTCGATGCGGTAAACCACGCCTTCTCCACGATATCGACAGGCGGATTTTCCACCAAAAACGCCTCTTTGGCATATTGGGCCGATAATGATGCGATTATGTGGATAACCACCTTTTTTATGACGCTTTCGGGTATAAATTTCATGGCTCACCTAAAACTTTACTATGACGATATAAGCGGATACAAAAGCGAAGAGGTCAAATATTATCTGGCGGTGTTTTTCATATTATCTATAGCTTTAAGCATCACTCACTATTACAACGAAACAAGCGGAAGTTTCTATGAATCGGTCAAACACTCCTTTTTTACGATATCTTCCATACTTACAACGACGGGATTCGTTTCAATCGATTACGAACAGTGGGGACAGGCCACCGCTTCGATAATCATAATAGCCATGCTAATAGGTGCAAACGCGGGATCTACGGCGGGAGGTATCAAAGTCATAAGATATGTGGTGCTTATTAAAATACTTTTTGCCGAAATGAAAAAGATTCTCCATCCAAACGCCGTAATAAACGTATTTTTGGACAAACAGAGAATAAAAAGTTCCGTATTTCTATCGGTTTTCGGATTTTTGTTTCTGTACGCTTTTACTGTTTTGGCCACCGCTTTGTATCTTTATATCAGAGGATACGACTCCCTTACCTCTCTAACAGCGGCTTTGGCGACGGTGGGAAATATAGGTCCGGGTTTTGGAGATGTGGGAGCCGTAGATAATTTCGGATTTTTCAGCTGGTATGACAAAATATTTCTCTCTTTTTCAATGATTATAGGAAGATTGGAGTGTTATACGTTTTTTCTTCTATTTGTTAGGGATTTTTGGAGAAAATTCTAATCTCCTCCCTCCTTTCACTTAATAACTTTCCATATTAAAATCATCTTTTACTATAGCCGATATACTTCAATATAATTTAACTATTTAGGGAAAAAGATGAAGAGATCGGCTTTATGGATACTATTTTTGGGCTTTGCGCTATTTGGAGCTCAAATAGATGTAGATCTTCTAACCAAAATAGCGAAAAAAGATCCAAGCGACATAAAAACCAGACTGCTTCTTGCCAAATACCATATCCAAAAACACAATTACGACAAAGCCGACATATACATCTCTCAAATCCTAAAAAACGATCCGAAAAACAAAATAGCAAAAGAATTACAAAAAAAACTAAAAAGAATAAAAGTACTAAACGAGCTTTTGAAAGAATACGGAGTTAAAAATCCGGATGACAAAAAGGAGATAGAAAAACTATTTCAAAAACTATTTCAAAACAGAGAGTATAAAAAAGTAACGATCTTCTACAAACTCCTCTCATCCCAAAATATATCCCTAAACGACAAAAGCAAACTCATCTCTTTAAGAAGTTTTTTGAAAATCGGCGAAATAAAAGAAGCCCAAAACTTAAAAGAGTCGATAAAAACACCTCTTTACAGATATGAAGCGAAAGGAGATATATATTTTTATAAGAAAGATTATCCAAAAGCAAAACAAAACTACATAAAAGCTTTAAAAATATCATACGACAAAGACACTTTGGCAAATCTGCT
>JAADDG010000226.1 GCA_013154075.1 Campylobacterota bacterium
GACCCGATTTTAAGGGGATTGAGACTCAACCTGAAACCAATTAAATTTAAAACTCTCATCTAATTACGATAATGACCCGATTTTAAGGGGATTGAGACTACAAATCTATCAAACTCGCCTTTTCTATCGTCTTTTCTCTTATTACGATAATGACCCGATTTTAAGGGGATTGAGACATATATCTCTTTGTCGATAAGGACAAAATAGGTGCCATTACGATAATGACCCGATTTTAAGGGGATTGAGACTTTCTTATCTAAAAGCTCCTTAGAGCTCTTAAATAAGAAATTACGATAATGACCCGATTTTAAGGGGATTGAGACGACCCGCCTCGGGACGGCAAGTCCTTCGCTCTACACCTATTACGATAATGACCCGATTTTAAGGGGATTGAGACGGCAACTAAAAAACCGGCTTTCAACGCCTCGAACATTACGATAATGACCCGATTTTAAGGGGATTGAGACGAGCGTTTAGAGGCTCTAAATCCTTACAAAAAATCCATTACGATAATGACCCGATTTTAAGGGGATTGAGACCGTGAGTGCCGGGAGATATTGTACTTTAGAAGAGTTTTATTACGATAATGACCCGATTTTAAGGGGATTGAGACTCAATTAAGAGGACCTCTCCCGGCGTGAGTGCCGATTACGATAATGACCCGATTTTAAGGGGATTGAGACGCGGCGTCGCCGGCTATCTGACAACAGTTCGTTATATAATTACGATAATGACCCGATTTTAAGGGGATTGAGACTTGACAGCAGAGGCCACCAATGCGGACACTAAAAAGATAGATTACGATAATGACCCGATTTTAAGGGGATTGAGACGGGTGCGTTTGGTGTGAGCGTCATTAAATCTGCCTTGTATTACGATAATGACCCGATTTTAAGGGGATTGAGACTCTTCAAATTGCTTATTTTTTTCATTCTCTACCTCCTAATTACGATAATGACCCGATTTTAAGGGGATTGAGACAACCAAAATCAACATCACCCAGCCTTTACAAGGCGGGTAACCGCAATTACGATAATGACCCGATTTTAAGGGGATTGAGACTTGGAAAATTTGAATATGTGGCATATACTGACATAATTGATATTACGATAATGACCCGATTTTAAGGGGATTGAGACTCATTAACCTCGATCTCTTTTAAAATTCTATTGATATTACGATAATGACCCGATTTTAAGGGGATTGAGACCCCAAATCTCCATGACAAATTGATGTCTTTTGAAAATTACGATAATGACCCGATTTTAAGGGGATTGAGACGGATAATTTCGGGAAGAAATTGATGAGATATTTAGAATTACGATAATGACCCGATTTTAAGGGGATTGAGACTCCAGCGGATTGCCCAACCGCTGGAGCGCTCCCATTATTACGATAATGACCCGATTTTAAGGGGATTGAGACTCTATATAAGGAGTTACATCTTCGCAAATGTACTCCTATTACGATAATGACCCGATTTTAAGGGGATTGAGACTTAGATAGTGTTTTGCCTTTTAAGATTAGCTCTGCTACATTACGATAATGACCCGATTTTAAGGGGATTGAGACCTCCGCAAGCCTTTCTGCTTCCCTGTTTAGCCTATCGATTATGGATTACGATAATGACCCGATTCTAAGGGGATTGAGACTCTGCTCACAATTTCATTTTTTGCGTTATTTATGATTACGATAATGACCCGATTTTAAGGGGATTGAGACAAAATTCTCCTTGAGTATATCCGTTTTTTAAAGCCTGAAGATTACGATAACGACCCGACATCAGGGGATAAGAGTGTATGTTATAATCAATCCATGAAGATCATCAAGATTTTAAGCAGCAGTTATTTATCCTCTTTTATTTTCACTTATATCATCATAGTCGTTACGGCTTTAGACAAAATGGACATAAAAACGGCAATGGTAGGAGGGATATTTTATGCTCTCTTTTTATCATTTATTACATATGTATTTTTCAATCTTATTGACGATTTATTAAACTTTCCAAAATTATAAGAATTCAAAACAGAAGAAACAAAGAAGCAAAAAAGAAGAGAAAGGGGATTTGGCTTTTACTCCTCCCCTCTAAAGCTTACGGATATTAAATATAAAAAAACTATATATAAAATTTCCTCAAAAATTCATCATCCACATCCAAAAGACCTCTTTTCCTAAGAGACTCTATCACGTCTCTATCACAATCCACATCGTCAGGCCACTCTCTTTCAAACCTGTCGATAGGCCCTTTATCCGTCGCATCTATTCCTATAAACTCTTTTTCCAAAAATATATCTCTTTTAGCGTCAATATTGTTTACCACCCGCCAAATAAGCATATAAGGATTATCCAAATCGTTTTTCTCTTCATCCACAAAGACCACAAGTTTGGTATGCTCTTTCAACGGTTTGATATTTTCATAGATTTCTCTAACCGGTTTGCTTTTTGAGACACCCAAAACGGCGATGGGAGTTTTGGTATAAGTTTTGTACTGTTTTAGATCTTTTATATCGCTATCTAAGGCAAAAGCTTTCTCAAAAAGCTTCCTATCTTCCAAAATACTCTTTTTAGCGAACTTTACGTTATCTTCGGTGCAATCCACACCGAGTTTGCCCCCATAGCACGGAGTATCCGAAGAGTGATCCAAAGCATCGCACACACCTTCACTAATTAGAAGGTTATCCACACTCACTCTATCGAGAATATAATCGCTCAAAGCTTCGTAATCTTCCAAAGATGGAGCGTCTTCGTTTACGAAAATAGCGTGTTTTACGAAGCTCATCTGCCCCACTCCCCAAAAAGCGTGCATAAACTGCTTGGCGTGTCCGGGGTATCTTGTCTTCATTTTAGCGATTATCAGATTATGAAAGACACCGTTTTCGGGCATTACATAGTCTATAAGATCGGGAGCGGTGGTTTTCAAAAGAGGCAAAAATATCCTCTCCGTCGCCCACCCCATATATTTATCTTCCAAAGGAGGCTTACCCACCACCGTAGCGAGATAGATAGGATCGTTTTTGTGTGTGATACACTCCACATTCATCACGGGATAAGGCTCTTTTAGCGTATAATATCCGGTATGATCCCCAAAAGGCCCTTCTATCTCCATTTCATTCGGATCCACAAACCCCTCTATCACGAAATCAACATCATGAGGAATCCAAATATCGTTGGTTATGGACTTTACGAGTCTCGGATTTTCGCCTTTTATGAATCCATAAAGCAAAAGCTCGAAAACCCCGTGAGGCAAAGGAGCGGTAGCCGCCCACGTATAGAGGGGATCTCCTCCTATCGCTATGGAAACCGGCATCTTTTTGCCTGTCTTTTTATAATCATGGAAAAAATGAGCGCTATCTTTATGAATCTGCCAATGCATTCCGAGTCTATTTTTATCATAAACTTGCAGACGATACATACCCAAATTGTTTATACTCCCGTCAAGAGACTTGGTATAAACCTGCCCCATCGTAATAAAAGGGCCGCCGTCTTGCGGCCATGTAGTCAAAATAGGCAAATCGTACAGATTCACTTCATTTGCTTTTTTTATATTCTCTTGGCAGATTCCTTTTTTGGATATTCTTTTTGGAAAGACGTTTTTCAAGTGGAAAAGTTTCGCAAACAAAGAGAGTTTGTCTTGGAAAGAGGAAGGCGGCTTTAGATGCAAAAGAT
>JAADDG010000008.1 GCA_013154075.1 Campylobacterota bacterium
TTCTCTATAAAAAGCGAATAGATATGCCCCTTTAGATGATTGACGGCTATCAAAGGAAGATTCAAAGACAAAGACAAAGCTTTCGCCATAGTCACGCCTTCTACCAAAGTTACGGACAAACCGGGCTCATTGGTAACGGCTATAGCCTTTAGATCTTTGAGAAAGGGTTTTGCCTCTTGCAAAATTTTCGGTAAAGCCACGGCATGAAGCCTTGCCGCAAGTTCGGGCACCACTCCTCCATACTTGGAGTGATCGCTATCTTGGGAGATCTTTTTGTGAAAAAGAAGTTTTTTGCTCTCTATTTCCGTTACCGCTACGGAGCTGTCGTCACAGCTACTTTCTATACTAAGAATCATATCTTTCTCTTTTTTAAAAAAATATATTAATAATTTGCTACGATATTTAGGATGAAGAAATTATTTAATTTAATAACCTTTTTACCGTTTGATAATATAAAAATTACTCTCAATTTTACTTTAAAAAAATAATCTTATAACCGATACTAAAAAAGGCTTTTAAAAAAGGAAAAAACTTTTTTAAAGCTTAATTATTTTCGCTCCCACGCGGAAATGGTAAAGAATTTAAGAAAAATGATGTATTATTTTACAATTTTATTTATTTTGTAATGTTTATTTCACCTAAAGGAGAGAAAATGACTGTTGAAGAGTTGGAGCTTTTGGGGCTGTTAAGCGAGATAGATTTGGAAAATATAGATGACGATACTTTAGCTTCCCTTTTAGAAGACGCTCTTGAAATCACCGACGGAGACCCTTACGAGGCAATTACCTTCATTACGGAAAATAGCGAAATTCCTTATGCGGAACTTGAGAGAGTTTATAATACTTTTCTAAATTAAGAGGGGCGGCTCTCCCGCCTTATAAAATTTTTCAAAAAATTTCTCTCATCTCTCTTGACAACACTTTAAAAATTGTCTATAATTTCAACTCGATTTTGGATGTCGCTCTAAGCGATAAAGATTCCGGATTAGCTCAGCGGTAGAGTAGGCGGCTGTTAACCGCTTGGTCGCAGGTTCGAATCCTGCATCCGGAGCCATTTTCTTCTGCTTCTATACACACTTTCAAAAAAGTAAAATCCCCTTTTTAGATATCCTCTTATTGTGTTATAATTTAGCTAAAAAGCTTCAAAGGTATTTTCATGTCTTTAAAACTGGATATCTATGAGAAACTCGGAATTTTTTATCTCGGAAAAGAGACTTCTTACGAAGATTTTTCACTTACCGACAATCTATTTTTATACAAAAGCAAAAATCTGACAACTCACGCCGTTATTATAGGAATGACCGGAAGCGGTAAAACCGGTCTTGGAATAGATATAATAGAAGAAGCTACGATAGATAAGATCCCCTCCATCATAATAGATCCGAAAGGAGATATGGGAAATCTGCTTCTAACTTTCCCCGATCTCAAACCCGAAGACTTCAAACCGTGGATTGACGAGAGCGAAGCTCTAAATAAGGGTATGAGCCCGGATGAATACGCCAAAAAAGTAGCCCAAACCTGGCAAAAAGGAATAGAGGCGTGGCATCAAGATAAATCGAGAATCAAAAAACTAAAAGAGAGTGCCGACTTTACCATCTATACTCCGGGAAGCAGAGCCGGAATACCTCTATCCGTTTTAAGCAGTTTCGAAACTCCCTCAAAAGAGATCTTAAGCGATCCAGACGCTTTCTCCTCCCACATCACTTCCGCAGTATCCTCCCTGCTTGCACTGGTGGGAGTGGACGCAGATCCTATAAGCAGCAAAGAGTTTATGCTTCTTGCATCCATCTTCTCTCATTTTTGGAAAGAGGGAAAAGATTTGAGTTTGGAGGAGATCATAGGATATATAATAAATCCTCCTTTCAAAAAGATAGGAGTTTTACCGATAAAAAGCTTCTATCCTCAAAGCGAGAGATTCAAACTCGCCACACTCTTTAACAACATCATATCAAATCCAACTTTCAGCGTCTGGAGCGAGGGAGAGAGACTCGATATCGGAAAGCTTCTCTATACAAAAGAGGCAAAACCTAAAGTAAGCATTTTATCGATAGCTCACCTAAACGATAGGGAGAGAATGTTTTTTGTAACACTCTTTTTAAACAGATACATAGATTGGATGAGAAAACAGAGGGGAACCTCCTCGCTTAGAACGATTCTTTATATGGATGAGATTTTCGGATTTTTCCCCTCCACATCCAATCCTCCTTCAAAAGAGCCGATGCTTTTACTTTTAAAACAGGCAAGAGCGTACGGAGTCGGAGTGGTGCTTGCCACCCAAAACCCTATAGATCTCGATTATAAAGGTCTATCAAATATAGGAAGCTGGTTTATAGGAAGACTTCAAACAAAAAGAGATAAAGAGAGAGTGATGGAGGGGCTTGTCTCCGGTGGGGAAGGCTCTTTGGACAAAAAAAGCATAGAAGAGATCCTCTCCTCTCTAAAGAGTAGAACATTTTTTTTCAAAAGCGCAAAAGAGGACGGATTGAGTCTCTTTCAAACAAGATGGGTACTATCATATTTAAGAGGTCCTATTACTTTGGAAGAGATAAAAAGATTGATGGCCGATAAAAAAACCCAAACGACTAAAGAAGAGAAGATAGAAGAGAGCCCGAAAACAAAAGAGAACCTTTTGAAAACCCCTCCCTATATCGGTGAAGATATAGAAAACTATTTTCTAAATCCCCCCTTTCTTACCAAATCGAAAACCAGATTTGCCCCTTATCTCGTATTGGAAGCTACGGTTAGATTCTATAACCAAAAAAGAGCCATAGATACGGAAAAAGAGGAGAGAGTATCTTTGTATCTAAGAGAGGATTTGCAAGAGCTCGATTTCAAAGAGGCAAAAGAGGAGGAGACGGATAAAAAAGAGTGCGACAAAACTCCCGTAAAAAACGCCCTATTCTCCCCTATTCCATCTTTTCTCTCCTCCTTTTCAAAAAAGGATATCCTAAAAGCGTTTAGCAACTTCCTATATCATAATCGAAAAATCACTCTATATAGAGTTCCTAAACTGAAAATGGAATCGAAAATAGGCGAAAGTTCGGAAGAGTTTAAAATAAGAGTACAAGAGAGATTAAAAGAGCTTTATGAAGAGGAGATTGAAAAATTAAAAGAGAGGTTTGAAAAAGAGAGAGACAAACTTGAGAGAAAACTTCAAAGAGCTCAGATGAGACTTGAAAAAGAGCAAGAGGAGGCATCTTCCAAAACGACAGAGACGATTTTGGGTTTCGGAATGACTCTGCTTGACGCATTTTTAGGCAGAAAAACCCTAAAAAGATCAACAGCTTCCAAAGCCGCCTCAAGTCTAAGAAGTGCCGGCAGAGTTCTAAAAGAGAGAGGCGACGTGGAGAGAGCCAAAGAGGCGGTGGAATCCGTGCTTAGAGATTTGGAGAGTCTCGAAGAGAGACTACAAGAGGAGATAGAGGAGCTCTCTACAAAGTATGATTTGCAAAATTACGAAATAGAGGAGTTTTATATAAAACCAAGAAGAAGCGATATCTACAATCAAGAGCTATATCTATGCTGGAAACCCGAAAATATATAACTTTATTGACAATAGAGATTTTTATCTATATAATCCCTCTCAAAATTTATAAGGAGAGGTTATGAAACAGATAACATTGATGGAAAAAT
>JAADDG010000176.1 GCA_013154075.1 Campylobacterota bacterium
ATGATCGATAGATTCGGAAAGCTTGATGCTTTTACAAAGCAGTTTTTGGATATAATCCTCATAAAGATCTTGGCTGCCAAAAAGAATATTTCATATATTTCAAACTATAATGAAAACATTACGATAACTTATGAAAGTGGCGAGAAGCTTTATCTAAAGGCTCCAAGTAGGGACGATGACGATATTTTAAAAACGGTATTGGAGTTTCTAAGATCCGATGAAAAATAAGATAGAAGAGATTTTCAAAAAGATAAAAGAGGGAAGCTATATAGAGTATGAAGAGACCAAGCTTCTTATAAAACTTCTTGCCAAAAAAGATAAGAAAGAGGAAGAGAGAAAGTTTATAAGAGAGCAGCTTAGAGATTTGGTTAGGATGGGATTTGGCGGAGCCGTGACGGCTCTTCCTTTTGGAAGCGTTATATTTTTGGCTATTGCCAAAGCTTTGAAAAAGGCCGGAGATATAGAGCTTTTGCCTTCCGGATTCGTGGAAGAGGCCGATTTGCACGAGCTTGTAAAGAAGGATAAAGACAAAAAGAAAGATAGCTAAAGGAAGAGAGTTGAAAATAGGTTTTATTGCCGATATCGTAGGAAAACCCGGCAGATCTATGGTAAAACACCATCTGCCTAAAGTCAAAAAGGAGTACGGACTTGATTTGGTTATCGTAAACGGCGAGAATGCGAGCCATGGAAGCGGTTTGGTGCCAAAAAACGCTAAAGAGCTTTTTGACAGCGGAGCGGACGTAATAACCGGCGGAAATCATACTTGGGGCAAAAAAGAGATTTTGGCTCTTTTTGAGAGCGAGCCGGTGATTAGACCTATAAACTATCCCGAAGGAGTGCCGGGAGAGGGGAAAATTGTTCTTGAAATCGGCGGGGAGAGAGTGGCTGTGATAAATTTGATGGGCTATTTCACTATGCCCCCGGTAGAGAATCCTTTCATTTATATAAAGAGAGAAATCGAGTCTTTACATAAAGAGGGAATAAAAAAAATTATTATAGATTTTCATGCCGAGGCTACGAGTGAAAAAAGAGCTCTTATGCATATGCTAAAATCTAAAGTTTCCGCTATTTTAGGCTCTCATACTCATGTAGGGACCGATGATTTGACTATAGAGATGGGAACCTGTTATGTAAGTGATGTCGGGCTTACGGGATGTAGGGATAACGTAATAGGAGTGAAATCCGAAGGGGTGATTCATAGGTTTTTGACCGGGCTTCCATATCCGAGATTTGATGTTCCCGATAAGTGTAAGAAGATTTTTCAAATGATTATATTCGAGCTTGATGAAAACGGATGCAAGGATGCTTTTAAGATAAAAGCTTACGATTTTGAAGATCCTTTTATTTCTCAAAAAGCCTTTTTTGAAAAATGATTTTATCCTCCCCCGTAAAAGGGGAGGATAAGTTTTAAGCGGACGGTTTGTCTACCAATACGCCCGATTCCATTGCAAATTTCTTAAACTCTTCGGAATCTAAAAACTGATCTATCAGCTCTTCTCTGCTAACTCCGTTTTGAAGTTGCTCTTTCCAATATTTCAATCCGGCTTCATCGGCATCTCTTCCAAGAAGAGTTTTATAAGCCGTTTTTATGAACTCTTCGTCATTTAAATTTAGGTTTTTGAATTCTTCGGAATTAAAGAACTCTTTTGCTACCTCTTTTGCCGTTTTGTCGGCATCCTTTAACTCTTTTGCCCAATATTGCGTTCCGTTAGGATCGGCGTCTCTTTGAAGGGCGTTTGTATAAAATCTGCTAACGAACTCTTTTACCGGATCTTTGGCTTCGATATCGTAGTTTTTAGCGAGGTTCTCAAATTCCGGAGCCTCTAAAAATTGGTTTACAAGATCGTCTCTGCTCATTCCCTCTTTTAGTTTTTGAGTCCAGAAGTCTACGCCTGCTTGATCCGCGTCTCTTCCCATAATTACTTTGTAGACGGTTTTTACGAAATCTTCGTCGGATAGATTTTTGCTTTTGAACTCTTCGGAGTCAAAAAATTGTTTTGCTATATCTTTGGCGCTTAGCTCTTTATCGGCAAGCTGTCTCTCCCAATAGTTGTATCCTCCCTCTTCCGGATTTCTATCCAAAAGCTCCGTATAGAATCTTTTTACGAATTCCGAGATTTTTTTAACTTTTTCTTTCTCTTGCTCTTCGTCTCCTTCAAACGGATTCTCTATTCCCTCTTCTTGTATTTTTGTTTTAAACTCATCGGAGGTAATTACGTCATAATAGAGCTCTTCTCTCGTAATTTCGGCATTTTTAAGTTTGTTTACCAAATCTTCTAAAGTACTTTGATCTATCTCTTTGTCTAATAGTGTTTTATAGAGCTCTTTTACGAATTCCTCGTTTGGAAGATCTTTGTTCTCTTTTAAAAAGAATTTTTTATAAATATCCGTTAAAGGTTTGCCTTCTTCGTACTCTTCTACCATTTTGTTCAATTTTTCCGGATCTACGCTTTCGTTGTAGAAGTCCGCTAAATGATCTTTGAAATGGTTTTCTACTTTGTCTCTATCGTGAGGCTCTTTTGTTTTTACAGATGTTTCTACTCCCTCTCCCTCGCCAAAATCGTTAAAAGGTTTTATTTCATATGTATACTCTTTTCCGGGTTCCACGTTTTTGTCTATAAATTGTGTGCTGTTTGGAGGGAGGATTGCGATAAGTTCTCCGTCTCTATATACTTTATATCCAAGTTCGTTGTCGGTTTCGTCACTCCATTGAAGCATTACGGCTTTCGGAGCTTCTTTTGCATGTTCGAATTGCGGTTTTTTAGGTGGCTCTTTTTTGCCAAAATCGGATTCATGTCCTCCCTTTATCGGATTGTCGGGCATGTGAGGATTCATTGTGCCGTTGTTATCTTCGTTTTCGTCGTCGTGATCGTTTGCGGGATTATCCGGCATATGAGGTTTCATCATATCGCCGCCGTCACTCTCTTGATCTCCTTGAGAATTTCCGTCGTTTGAGTGTTGTGCGGATGTGGAACCTGAAGAAGAACCGCTTCCGTCTTGGTTTGCACTTGCCGATCCTGAAGATGATTGACTGCCGGATGAGGAGTGAGTTCCTTCACTTGAACTTCCGGAATAACTTCCTGAAGAGTGTCCCGAAGTAAAACCTCCGAAGCTTCTGACATCCGCGTTGATCGCCGTTACCAAAATAGCACTAAGTGCGGTAGATATCCATATTTTTTTCATTAATCAATACTCCTTATTTAAAAGTTAGATTTTTATTATAACTATTAAGTGTTAATGAAAAGTTAATATAAAAAGGTAAATATTTTTATTTTATGAAGATTATTTTAGAGAAATAAAGAAGAAAGAAAAATATTATAAAATAAATTAGTTGGAGGGATTAAGAAAAATCCCCCCGAAGTAAGGTTTTGGAAATTGGAGATTAATCAAGCATCTCTTCAAGTTCTTCTTTGTTTAGAAGATTGAAGTTTAGATATTTATAAACTTGATCCTCTTTTCCTGCAAGTTTCTTAGGAACGATAGATAGATACTCCTCTTTTGTAGGAATTCTTCCAAGCAAAGCGGCTACGGCGGCAAGCTCCGCACTTCCTAAGTAAACTTGAGCGCCTTTACCCATTCTATTGTCAAAGTTTCTTGTAGAGGTTGAGAATACTACCGCGTTATCTCTAACTCTCGCTTGGTTACCCATACAAAGGGAGCATCCCGGTATCTCTATTCTTGCACCGGCTGCCGCATAGATAGAGTAGTATCCTTCGTTGATTAGCTCTTGTTTGTCCATCTTTGTAGGAGGAGCTATCCAAAGTCTTGTAGGAACTTGTCCCTCTCCTTTTAGAACTTCTCCGAGAGCTCTATAGTGTCCGATGTTTGTCATACAGCTTCCTACGAATACCTCGTCTATTTTATGAGGCCTGTTAGGATCTGCCAAGACTTCGCTTAGAGTGGCCACATCGTCCGGATCGTTCGGGCATGCTACGATAGGCTCTGTAATTTCGTTTAGATCTATTTCGATAACGGCCGCATATTCTGCATTCTCATCCGGCTCTAAAAGAGTTGGATTCTCAAGCCATTTTTTCATCTTATCGATTCTTCTTTGAATCGTTCTTTTATCCTCATATCCTTTTTCGATCATCTCTTCAAGAAGGGCGATATTTGAGTTGATATACTCTATAACGGGCTCTTTATCGAGTCTAACGGTACAAGCCGCGGCGCTTCTCTCCGCACTCGCATCGCTTAGCTCGAAAGCTTGCTCGGCTTTTAGGAACGGAAGTCCTTCTATCTCCAAGACTCTTCCGGCAAAAATATTCTTTTTGTTTTTCTTTTCAACTGTTAAAAGACCTTGTTTGATCGCAAAGTAAGGGATAGCGTTTACCAAATCTCTTAGAGTGATTCCCGGTTGCAATTCACCTTTGAATCTAACAAGTACGGATTCAGGCATATTTAGAGGCATAGTTCCGGTAACTGCCGCAAACGCTACGAGTCCGGATCCTGCAGGGAAGCTTATACCGATAGGAAATCTTGTATGGCTGTCTCCTCCCGTTCCTACGGTATCAGGTAGAACCATTCTGTTTAACCAGCTGTGGATTACTCCGTCACCGGGTCTCAAAGATACTCCGCCTCTGCTTGTTATAAATTGAGGCAATGTATGGTGAAGCTCTATATCCGCAGGTTTCGGATAAGCTGCCGTATGACAGAAAGTTTGAAGTACAAGATCCGCTCCGAAAGACAAAGCCGCAAGCTCTTTTATCTCGTCTCTTGTCATAGCTCCTGTGGTATCTTGGCTTCCTACCGTCAAAGTCTCCGGCTCTACGTACATTCCGGGTCTAACGCCTTCCATTCCGCAAGCTTTTCCGACCATTTTTTGAGCCAAAGTGTATCCGACTCCCTCTTTGCCTTCCGGCTGCTCTGGTCTTGTGAAGATATTCTCTTCTGGAAGTCCTAAAACCTCTCTTGCTTTTCTTGTCAAACCTCTACCGATGATTAGAGGAATTCTTCCGCCGGCTCTATACTCATCCGGGAGAGTGTTCGGTTTTAGTTTGAATGTGGATACGACTTCTCCGTTTTTAACTATTTTTCCTTCGTAAGGATAGATATCTATTACATCTCCGGTCTCAAGCTTGGTTACGTCCACTCCCTCTATCGGAAGGGCGCCTGAGTCTTCTGCGGTATTGAAGAAGATAGGAGCTATGATGTTTCCTAAAATGATTCCGCCCGTTTTTTTGTTCGGAACGTGAGGAATCTCTTCTCCTATCCACCATTGAACGGAGTTGATTCCCGATTTTCTACTACTTCC
Source organism: Campylobacterota bacterium (assembly GCA_013154075.1). Classification (GTDB taxonomy): domain Bacteria; phylum Campylobacterota; class Campylobacteria; order Campylobacterales; family JAADDG01; genus JAADDG01. The sequence goes on from JAADDG010000176.1 coordinate 5,252, forward strand.
TGTTCCTACTACGTCACCTACGAAAGCTACCGGATAGCCTTTCTCTTTTAGTTTCATTATAGTCTCTTGAGCGTCCGGCATTTTCGCTTTTAGCATGGAAAGTGCATGCAAAGGAATATCGCTTCTTGTGAAAGCTTCGCTTGCCGGGCTTAGATCGTCGGTATTTGTTTCGCCGGGAACTTTGAAAACGCTAACGGTGATTTTCTCCGGAAGCGGATCTCTGTTTAAGAACCACTCTGCGTTTGCCCAAGATTCAAGAACCTCTTTTGCAAATTTATTATTTTTGGAAAGCTCAACTACGTCGTTGAAAGCGTCATATACCAAAAGAGTCTTTTTAAGCATATCGGCTGCCGTTTGAGCGACCTCTTCGTCCTCATGGCTTAGAGCTTCTATAAGCGGATGGACGTTGTATCCTCCAAGCATCGTTCCCAAAATCTCGACCGCGTGTTTAGGACTGATCGCCGCACTTTTTGCGTGTCCTTGAACGATATCTCTCAAAAATGCCGCTTTTACGTAAGCCGCGTCATCAACGCCGGGAGGAACTCTATTTAGAAGAAGATCCATCAAAAACTCTTCTTCAACGATAGGGATCTGTTTTAAAAGCTCGATAACCTCTTTTGTCTGCTCTGCGTTTAGAGGAAGAGGGGGAATGCCTAACTTTGCTCTCTCTATTTCGTGGTTTCTATAATCTTCTATAAAACCCATTATTTCTCCTTGAAAAGATTTCATGATATTTTACAAAAAGATATTATTGTTTTTTGTTAAAAGTTACTAAGAGTTACATTATGAAACACTATTTTAGAGCGGTAGTTACGGATAGTTACAGGGGAGATTTCTTGTAAATTTTTATTTTTGAATATACTTCTTGGTTGACGTGAGAATGCATTTTGTCGTATAACAGAATATGATTTTATACGACAAAAAATATTTAGAGAATTTTATGAGGGGTTTGCTCGATACGAATATAATTATCGATTTTTTAACAAAAAGAGAGCCTTTTGCAAAAGAGTCAAAAACCTAATAGCTTTAATAGAAAGCGGTTTATTGGAAGGCTATCTAAGTGTATCTACGATTATTATGATCTATTATCTCTCTCAAAAAGTTTTTTAAAATCTGAAATTTTGGTATTAGAACCGAGAGAGTTTTTGGCGGGCTTGGGAAATAGGAAATTTATATAAGGATTTCCCTATTTCCTTTCGAGTTTGGAGGGGAGAGGACGCCCATCATCTCAAGCTGTTCCACTATCCTTGCGGCTCTGTTGTATCCTATTTGGAGTCTTCTTTGAATGTAGCTGATGGATGTTTTTTTCTCGCTTAAAACTATCTGTTTAGCCTCTTCATAAAGTTCGTCAAACTCTTCGTTGTTTAAATCTCCTTTCTCTTTTGAAGAGCTTTTGCCCTCTTCCATCAAAAATCTTTCATCATACTCAGGTTCTCTTTGAGCTTTTAGAAATTCTACGATTTTTTCTATCTCCTCTTCCGTTACGAAAGGAGCGTGAAGTCTGATAAGGCCGTTGATTCCCGGAGGGGTAAAGAGCATATCTCCTCTACCAAGCAGAGATTCCGCACCGAGGGAATCTAATATAACTTTGCTATCTATCTTTTGTCCCACTTTAAAGCTTATTCTTGAGGGAAGGTTTGCTTTGATAAGTCCCGTCACTACGTCTACCGAAGGTCTTTGGGTGGCCACTATCAGATGTATTCCGCTTGCTCTTGCCATTTGGGCGAGTCTTGCTATAGAAAATTCGGCCTCTTTACCGCTTGTCATCATCAAATCGGCAAGCTCGTCGATAATTACCACTATGTAAGGAAATATTTCCAAGCCTTCTTTTTTGGCTTTTTTATTATAGCTTTCTATATTTTTGGTTTTTGTTTTGCTCATTATTTTGTATCTTCTCTCCATCTCCACTACCATATTGGCTAAAGCCGTAATTGCCTGTTTCGGTTGAGTGATGACGGGCGTTAGCAGATGAGGAATGTCGTTGTAGACGGAGAATTCGAGCATTTTGGGATCTATCATCAAAAATTTCACTCTATCAGGTGAATTTTTATAAAGGAGTGAAATTAGCATGGAGTTTATTCCCACACTTTTTCCGCTTCCCGTAGTTCCCGCAATAAGTAGATGAGGGAGTTTCTTTAGATCCGTAACAAATGGGTTTCCTACGATATCTTTTCCCAATACTATTGTTAAAGGAGATGAAGATTTTTGGAATATTTCGCTTTGAATAATCTCTTTTAGATAGATGGTTTCTATTTCATTGTTGGGTATCTCTATCCCCACTACGTCTTTACCCGGAACAGGGGCTTGGATACGGATGGTTTTGGCCTTTAGTGCCATCGCAAGATCGTCTTGTAAAGTTAGGATTTTCGATACTTTTATGTGAGCTGCCGGTCTAAATTCGAATGTGGTAACGACCGGGCCCGAGTAGGTTCTAATTACGTCGCCTTCTATTTTGAATTTTTTTAATTTTTCGAGAAGATCTTCTATCTTTTGATCTATTTCCGCTTCGTTTATGTGGTGGGGTTGCTTTTTGGGATCTTGCAGAAGACTTAAAGGAGGGAGTATGAAATCTTTCGGTTTTTCACTCTCGCCTTTTTCTATTTCGTCAAGGAGTCTTTTGTTTTGATCTATTTCATTTAAAATTTTCGTTTTTTTGGTAGATATGCTTTTTGGTTTTTCCGTTATCTCCTCTTTTGGTTCGAAAGTTGGAATCTCTTTTGTTTTTAGCTCTTTTTTTGTATCTATTTCATCCTCTATTTCGGGTTTTGCTACTGGGATCGATAGTTCGTCTTTTTCTTCTATTTCGGGCATTATGGATGGGGGGATCTCTATCTCGTCTTTTTCTATTTCTATTTTTTTATTTTCCATTGATTGGAAAGTTTGTTTTTGAGGCGGTTGTATATATTTTGGTTTTTCAAAGATATCCTCTTCGTCATCTATTATATCTTTTAGAGGAGTGTCTATTTTTTTTGGAAAGATTTCTATATTTTTGAGTTTTTCATAAATAGAGAGAAGTTTGGTTTTGATTCTTTTAAGGAGATTATCGAAATTTACATTAAATAGCGTAATTAGCGCTAAAGACAAAGTCATTATAATAAATAGCCAAACTCCAGCATATCCTATATAATCTTTTAGAGATTCAACTATTAGATTTCCTATATAGCCTTTTAAAGGTGAGTTCGAAACGGCTGCCTGAATAATTAGGATTGTGAAAAATAGTAGAGAAAACGAGATTGTTTTTTCTATTCTTTTAGGTGTGATTTTCGGATCTTTGTATATGAAGTAGGTAGGAATTATTAATAAAAACGGATAAATAAAAGATATATATCCGAAAATCTCTCTATTGTATAATCCTATTGTTTTACCGAAACTTCCGACAAATGAAAATTCCGGCCATATTGTAGATATGCCCAAAAAAGTGAAAATGGAAACCGCCGTTATGAAAATTATCTCTTTTAAAATGGTTCTTCCTTTTGATTGATTTTGTAAAGAAGCATAAAAAGTGATCTCATATTTATCGATATTATAACAAAATTTTAGAGTTTAAATATAATTTACCATTGATAGAGAGTTGATTTTAGATATCGAAGAGAGCATAGCTTGAAAATTTATATTAATTTGATTAAATTTTACTAAAGCTTCCGCTATATCTATGTCCTCCACTTCCGATTTAAGTTTTTTGACATTTAAATCCAAAAACATACTTCTATCTTCCGTTTTTTGGAAGAAATTCGAGATTGAACCGATTTTCGTGTGTTTTCTGATAACGTGAGTGGATATGTGATCGAGTCTCTCTATAGCCGCATCTATTCCGGGAAGTCTTGGGTTTACTTCCTTATTTCCGTCGGGATTGAATCTTACCTCTTCTACGCTTTTTATTATTTCATCCAAATCTTTAAAAAGATCTATTGAAGGTTTATCTATGACTAAAGCGTCGTTTGCTTGGAAAGTCAAAACGGGGGAGTTGGGTTTGGTAAAATCATCGCTATCTTTATCGTAAATGGAGAATTCCAAATTTGAGTTTTGAGTGGTTTTATCTTTTATATAAAGTCTACCTCTATAATCCACTCCAGATTCTACGGATTTTCTTGCTTCGATTATTGCGTTATCGTAATTTTGTTTCGTATCGGATGCGGGAAGCGTATTTGATGTGATCATTGAAATGATATCCGTTAATTGTCTGTATGTAAATTGATCTGCTTGTGTTTGAGTGCCGTCGCTGTTGTAAATGGTATATGTGTTTCCGTCTACGGTAAAAGTGGAGTTGGAGCTTAAATCTATAGTTACCGTATGAGATGCGGAATTTACGTCTTTTAGGGAGATATTGAAAGTAACTCCGTCCAATGAATCGACTCCCGAAGTATCTACGAGTTTGGTATCGAGTTTGGCGAAATTACCGTCCTTATCTATTTGAGAAACGTTTGATGTCAAAGTATCTTGCAATTTTGTAAAATTTTCTCTATCGTATGCAACTCTTTGATCGATGCCGGGAGAGGGAGTAAAGTCGCTTTTTATAAATTCTATAATATCTACGTCCGGATTTGTAGTCAAATCGTCTATATCGTTTACATTAGCTCCGTTTCCTCCGCTTCTGTCTATCGCTCCCACCATAAAAAAATCCATTTTTTCATTGCCCTCTTTGAGATCTTTTATCTCTATATGGCCTCTTTTTGTTAAAGATACGTCTACTACTTTCGTATTTTCGGTATTTCCGTAAAGAGCTCCTATTTTATCGAGCAGATCTTGAACGCTTTTATCCGTGGATAGTTCTATTTTGCTTTTGAAACTCTCTCCGTTTGGTTTTTTCCCGTATACGTAAAAATAAGCGTTTGAGTCGTTTGTCTGATCGCTGTCCGTATCTCCTACCATATCTCTTATCGTATCGCTCGGTTGTAAAAAAACCTCTTTGCTTTGGATACTTTCTCCCTCTTTCATTATATTGGGGTGAAGCTCGGATTGGTTGTATAGGGTTACGTTGGTGGTTATTTTTTTGTTAAAATCGTTGTCTCTCCCTAAAAATAGCTCTTCTCCTGTTATGTTGTAGGCTTCTTGTATGCCCGGTGAAACTACGGCTATTAGATTCTTATCGTTTCCGTGATAGTTTCCTTGAAGATCTATCGGTTCGTTTTTCATAGCCGTACCGGAAAATAGATATTGGCCGTTTATGGAGGTGTTTGCGAGAGTAACCAGATGCTCTTTTATTCTTTTAAGGTCGTTTGCTATAGCGCTTATACTTGTTTTATCTTGTGAGGCGTTGTTTGCTTGAAGAAGTTTGGTTTTGAATTGTTCTAAAGATTCCGTAAATTGATTTAAGATCTGATCGCTGTTATCCGCGAAGGCTTGGGCTTGGGAGGAGACTTGTTGAATCTGTTGTAAGCTTGTGTGTTCGAATGTAAGCCTCATACTGTCGCTATAGACCAAACTATCTTCATAACTGTCCGATATTTTTTTGCCGGAAGATAGTTGAGTGGTTATTTTATTCATCTCGAAATTACTTCTTCTATAGTTGTCCAAGAACTGATTATAGGTAAGCAGATTGGTTACTCTCATTATTTTTTCCTATATTTTTCGGGATATCCGTCTTTAATATCGGAAAGTTTGGGATTTTCTTTACTTTTTTGGCAAAAAATATTGTTATTTTTTTTAAAACATTGTAAAATTATCGGGTGCACGAAGCAAAAAAAGAGATAATCTATATTTTAAAAAGGATTAGCTATGAAAAAAGCGGAATTTATTCAAGCCGTTGCCGAAAAAGCCGGTTTGTCCAAAAAAGATACGCAAGCGGTTATAGATGCGGCGCTTGAAGTCATTACCGAGGCTTTGAAAGAGGGAAAACAAGTAAGTTTTATAGGTTTCGGTACTTTTTTGACGACCAAAAGAGCTCCGAGAAAGGCTAAAGTTCCCGGAACGGATAAAGTTGTAGAGATTCCGGCTTCAACCGGAGTGAAATTTAAAGTAGGTAAAAAACTAAAAGAGGCCGTAAGCGGACAGTAGATGAAATTTTGAGCTTGAAAGTTCGTTTTTTAACGGACTTTTAAGCTTTTTGATATTACAATTTCATCTCATTAAAACTTGATGTTTCTTATCTTCCAATGCCGGGATGGTGAAACTGGTAGACACGCGAGACTCAAAATCTCGTGGGCATTAGCCCGTGTCGGTTCGAGTCCGACTCCCGGTACCACTTAAGTCGATTCACTCTTTCTTGTCTGTTTCCATCTCTATTTTTAATCGCTTCTTTTACTATATTATAATTTTTTGTGAGACTAAATAATTTTAAATAATCCTCTCTTTTTTCTTTTTGTAATTTTTTAAAATAAAAATGAAATTAATCCAATAAATTAATAAAATTTTATATTCATATAATAATTATAATGGTAAAATAATCGTGATATGCGGATAAATATTTGTATTTTTTATAATAATTTTTACTATTTATCCGTTAGAGGTAAAAGACATCTATATTTATAAATTAAATTGCGGATTTAAAGATAGATTTCTGAAAATAAAATTATTTAAAGGGGAAAAGATGAAGCGAAAAGCTTTGGTTGGTTTGTTGCTTTTTTGGTTTGCGACGGCCTCTTTTGCGTCTCAAATAATCTATAGCAAAGTGGCGTCGTTTGGAGGAGTCTATAATGATGTTGTTGCGGATTCAAATTATACCTATGCAGCGACGAAGAACGGACTTAGAATTTTCGATACGTCGGATAAAAGCGATATCAAGTTGATAAGCAAAGTGGATACTCAAAAAGAGTTGAAGCAGATAGCTTATAAAGATAAATATGTTTATATATCTGCGGAAGATAGAACTTTAAATATTATTAATGTTTCAAATCCTTCTTCGCCGGTAGAATATGCGAATATAAAGACAAGCGGAGAATTGACGGATTTTAGCATAAATGGTAATACATTATATATAACAATGGCCGATAAGGGATTGGAAATTATAAATATTTCCGGTGTTATATCTCTTCAAAGCGTAATAGATACTAACGGAACGGCCTCGGCCGTAACTGCGGAAGGTGATTATGCTTATGTAATTAATAAGTATAAAGGAATGCAAATAATAAACGTTGCTAGCAAAACAAATCCTTCTCTTGCGGGTTTTTATCCATATACTTCACCTATCAGTAATTTGGCGGTTAAAGATAATTATGTATATTTTGCGGACGGTTTTAATGGAATAGAAGTGGTTGATGTAAGTGACAAAAATAATCCCGTTCACTTTAAAACTATAGATATAGGTAATTATGTTTATGATGTTTGGATTAATGGTGATTATTTATATGCGGCTTCCGGGACCGGAGGGCTTAAAATTTTTGATATTTCCGATCCTAATACTCCTTATGCCGTGGGCGAATATGATAGTGTAGGTAGTGCAAGAGGAGTTTATAGTGATGGAGATTACGTATATTTAGCGGATTATGACGGTGGATTGGACGTTTTGGATATTTCATCTTCTGGTTCGGTTTATAATCCCGTATTGAAAGATGCTTATAGGGTTTTGGCTTCTGTTGATAGCGTAAAAGTGGACGGCAATTATCTTTATGCTGCCGATAAAAAAATAGGTATAAAAATTTTTGATATAAGTGATGAAAAAAATATTAGTGAAGTCGGTTCGTTAGATACAAACGGAGAGGCAAAAGATATTTTTATAGACGGAGATTATTTATATGTAGCTGACGGTAAAAAAGGATTGAAGATTATAGATATTTCCGATAAAACTTCTCCTACTTTAAAGGGAGAATTGAATCTTCCTAATAATGCCGATGCCTTGAGTGTAAAAGTTAAAAACGGAATGGCTTACGTAGCTGCCGGGGATGACGGCGTGTTTATGATAGATGTTTCGGTTCCTTCTTATCCTACTTTAAAAGGTAGTTATGATACGGAGGGAACGGCTAAAGATCTGTTTGTAGAGGGGAACTACGCTTTTATAACTGACGGTATGGCCGGAGTTAAAGTTATAGATATCTCCGATGATACGTATCCTTTGGTTGCAAGTGTAGATACTGACGGTTATGCTATGGGAATAGATATAGTCGGTAAATATGCTTATATTGCGGATGGAGGTTCGGGAATAGAAATAATTAATATAGAAGATCCCACCAATCCTATTTTGACGGGCAATAACGATATAGATGCTGATTCTTATAGACAAGTTGCGGTAAGCGGAAATAATGCTTATGTTGCCGATGATAGTGATGGAATAGATGTTTTGGATATTGCCGATCCTTTTCATCCGGTATATGCCGGAACTTATCAGACAGAGAGTTTAACTTACGATGTAGCTTTAAATAATTCTTTAGTGTTTATAGCGGGAGGAAGTAGCGGACTTAGAATCATAAAGATTACCGTTATGCCTGCCGCCCCTACGGCTTTGAAGCTTACCGTAAAAGATAGCAGAACCATAGAGCTTACTTGGAGTGATAATTCCAACAATGAAACAGGATTTAAAATCTTTAGAAACGGAACTTTAATAGCTACCGTACCTGCCAATACTACCACTTATACGGATAAAGGATTGATTCCCGGAATGACTTACACTTATGAAGTTAAGGCTACCAATAGTATAGGAGACTCTTTGCCTGCAACCGCTACGGCCACTACTGAGGGAGAGCCGCCGAGTGCTCCGACCAATTTCAAAGCCTATTCTGTCGGAAGTAAAAGTATAAAACTTACATGGAACGACAATTCCAATAATGAGACAGGATTTAAAATCTTTAGAGATAGTGTTTTGATAGCTACCGTTCCGGCAAATAGCACTTCTTATATAGATACGGGTCTAACTAAAGGAAAAACATATTATTACGAGCTTAGAGCTACGAATGATAAGGGTGATTCGGATGCCGTTTCGGCCGAGGCTATGCCTATAGATCCTAAAATAGAGCTTTTTGTAAAAAGGCTTTATGAAAAGATTTTAAATAGACCTACTCCTGATCCTGACGGTAAAAAGTATTGGACGGAGAAGCTTCAAAACGGAGCTACCGCTACCTCTGTGGCTAAAAGCTTTTTTAATAGCAAAGAGTTTGTAGAAGCTAATTTGAATGATACCGAGTTTATAACCAGAGCCTATCAAACTCTTCTAAATAGAGATCCCGAGCCGGAAGGTTTGGTTTATTGGCTCAAACAGATGCAAGTAGCTGGATTGAATAGAAATCAAGTGTTTTACGGGCTTGCTCTATCTCCCGAATTTAGTGCTCTTTGTCAAGAGAGTTATGGGATTTTGGCTTATGATGCGGCTGATCAAAGAGAGGCTTTTGTAGAGAGATTTTATAATCTGGTTCTTGGAAGAGATGCCGATACCGGAGGAGTTAAATATTGGACCGGAGAATTGAAATCCAAAAGAAAAACGGCGGCAGATATAGCAAACGGCTTTTTCTTCTCTCCTGAATTTCAATCAAAAGGTGTTGGTAACGAGAAATTTGTGGAGATAGCTTATAGAACTCTTTTAAATAGAGAAGCCGATGAGAATGGTAAAAACTATTGGGTTGGAAAGCTAAATAACGGATATCCGAGAAGCAAAGTTATTTTGGACTTCGTTTATACGCCCGAATTTGAGGGGTTGGCTAAAAAATATGACATTAAGGCTCATGACTGATGATCTTTAAAGATCTATCGTTTTTAGAGAATCTAAAAGCTAAAGAGCTTTTAAAGTTTATCTCTTCAAAAAGGAAGCGAAAAAGCGATAAAAAGCTTTTTCGCTCCAATATGATGTTAAATCCTCTAAATTTAAAGCATTTAAATAAAATAGATAATTTACCTGCTGATGTAATTACTTTAAATTTAGAAGATGGAATATCGAAAAATAGAAAAAAAGAAGCCCTCTATAAAATAGCCGTTTTTTTATCCAATTTGGAAAGTTCGAACTCTTTTATTGTCGTTAGAGTAAATCCTCTTGATGAAGGAGGGGAGGAAGAGATAAAATTTTTAAACGATTTCTCTTTTGATGCCGTTAGGGTATCGAAGATAAAAACGCCTTTTGATATAGAAAAAGCTTTAAAATTGATATCTTTGGATAAAGAGCTTCATATTTCATTGGAGACAAAAGAGGCTTTTAGAGATATTCCTTCTTTGAAAATAGATAAGAGATTGACGGCGGCAAATTTGGGAATTTTGGATCTTTTGAACTCTTTGGGACTTTCTCAATCTATTTTGAATTTAAATAATCCTACTATTGATTATATTTTGAGTAAATTTTTGATAGATTGTAAAATAGCGGATATCTATCCTTTTTCTTTTATGTATCAGGATTATAAAAATACGAAAGAGTTTGAAAAGTGGTGTTTGAAAGAAAAGGAGATGGGATATAATGCCAAAGCCTGTTTAGGGCCGGCTCAAGTGGAAATAGCAAATAGGGTATTTGGCTTTGATGAGAAAGAGCTTAAGAAGGCTAAATATATAGTTGAAAAGTTTGAAGAGATGAGAGATAAAAATATAAACGGTTTTATGGATGAGAAATTCGGTTTTATAGACGAGCCTATCTATAAAGACGCTCTTTTGGTGTTGGAAAAATATGGAAAATAATCTGAAATCTCCTCATATTCCCGTACTTTTAGATGAAGTGGTGAATGTTTTTAAAGATATAAAAGACGGCTATATTATAGACGCTACCGTCGGGTATGGAGGGCATTCAGAAGCTATTTTAAAATCAAATCCGAATATCAAAATGATTTGCAATGACAGAGACGAAGAAGCGATAGAGTTTTCTAAAAGAAGGTTAGAAAAATTCAAAGATAGAGTTATTTTTGAAAATTTGCCTTTCTCTAAAATCATCAAAAAATATGAGAATTTTCCTCTAAGAGGGATTTTAGCGGATATCGGTGTGTCTTCTTTGCAGCTGGATAAAAAAGAGAGGGGATTTGCTTTCGATAGTGAAGTTTTGGATATGAGAATGGATAGAAATTCTCCTTTGAGTGCTTATGAAGTGGTAAACGATTATCCTGTCGAAAAGCTTCAAGAGATTTTTAAAAAGTATGGAGAGGTTAAAGAGTATAAAAAAGCCGCTTTGATTATAGAT